>NZ_DICC01000044.1:8154-43148 GCF_002415215.1 Empedobacter sp. UBA5036 | reverse complement strand
TTAACAAGGGGAAGATTACAGTATCTGTTTATAAAATCTAAGATGTAAAAATCTTTATAGATATTATTAATAGGACTACTTCCTTCATAACATAAATAATTATGTTTAGGTTTTAAAAAGCGAATTGATTCTTTTTCGAAGTTATTCTTGATTGTAAAGTGTATCATATTATTTTCGACTTTATCAACCTTTATTTTAATTTCATCCTTATTACAACTCAACAAACCAAATCCTAAAAGTAAAAAGTAAACAATAGATTTCATTGATAATTATTTTCTTAAAGATAACAAAAAAGCGAATCAATTGATTCGCTTTACTTTATTTTAAAACCTTTACTTCTTTTTATCTTAATATTTTATTCTAAGGTTACTTTTCGAATAGGTTTGATGAAAAATGCAATTAAAATTACGGTTAAAATTGTCATTGTTCCACCAAAAATAATTCCTGGAACTAACCCTAAAAATGTTGCAGCAATTCCACTTTCTAAAGCTCCTAATTCGTTAGAAGAACTCACAAATATTGAATTGACAGATGAAACACGACCTTTCAAATTTTCGGGCGTTTTAATTTGTAAAATACTTTGACGAATTACCATCGAAATTGCATCAAAAGCACCTCCAAACATCAAAATCACAAAACATAAATACAGATTTTGACTAAATCCGAAAGATATAATGCAAATACCAAACATTGCGACTGCTCCCAATAATTTTGGTTCAACATTTCCTTTTAATAAACTTGGAATCATCGACAAGAAAAACATCATTATAATCGATCCAATTCCATGTGCTGAACGTAATAATCCAAAAGCTTCAGAACCTTGATTCAATACTTTTTCAACGAAAGCTGGTAACAACGATTCTGCTCCACCAAAGAAAACCGCAAACATATCCAAACTCAAAACAGCTAATATAATTGGCGTTCCCCAAATAAATCTCAAACCTTCTTTGATACGTATCATTGGCGATTCTGTCGATTCTGATTCTGATATTTCTGCTGGTTTTTTAGAAATTAATAATATCATCACCATCGAAATACACATAATTGTAAAAGCGGTTATCAAAGCGGCTTCAATACCAAATTTTGCTAAAATAACTCCTCCTGCCAAAGGTCCTAAAACTGATCCAATCATAAATGCAGACGAAGAAACTGGAATTGCTTTTGTGTAGTTTTCTTTACGGACAACTAAGGCTAAAAGTGCAAATAAAGCTGGTCCGCTAAAGGATCTTGTCAATCCTAAAATGAAAAATGCAAAATAACAGATTCCCAAATAAACAGGAATTCCGATTGCTTGGCGAACTGACGGAAAGTTAACAATCATCAAGACAAAAGAAGCGGTCATAAAACAACCAATACTTCGTACCAAGATCATCCGTTTATCCAATTTATCGACCAATTGTCCCGCATAAAAAGCAGTTAAAAGAATTGGTAAAAACTCGGCTAAACCAATTAATCCAAGAAAAATTTCTTTCTGAGTGACTTTAAAAATTTCGTACGCAACAGACGTACTCTGAATGAATAAAGCAAAGATTAAGGAAAACCTTAAAAATATGAATGGAATAAATTCTTTATTTTTCCAAACGGATGGAACTTTCTCCTCTGATGTCATTTTGTAATTTGAATTTTAAGTTTTTAAATGTACATTGATTTTATTCAAAATTACCTTGATTTTGGATAATAAATTTTGTATAAAATCAAAAAAAATCTTCGTGTATTTCTACCCGAAGATTTTTGAAAGTTTATGATGTATTTTATTGTTTAATTTAAGCGAATTCTAATTGTTTTTTCTCCTCTAATTGAAGACGATATTCGTAAATATCCTCAATTGTCAAAACAGTCATTTCATGTTTTTCGGCAAAATCTATAATTTGCGGAACTTTCGCCATTGTACCATCAACATTTGTCAATTCGCACAAAACTGCTTCATTTCCTAAACCTGCTAATTTCACAATATCAATACTTCCTTCTGTATGTCCTCGACGTTCCATAACGCCTTTTGGACGAGCAATTAAAGGAAAAACATGTCCAGGTCGATTAAGGTCAGTCGGTTTTGCAATTGGATTAATTGCTGTTTTTATCGTTTGTATACGATCGGCTGCAGAAACACCAGTTGTTACACCTTCTTTTGCTTCAATAGTTACTGTAAATGCAGTATGAAAACGTGAGTTATTGTTTTCGACCATAGGATTTAGCTCCAATTCATCTGCTTTTTCTTGTGTAAGACACAGACAAACAATACCGCTACATTCACGAATCAATAAAGCCATATCAGGCGCAGTAATTGTGGAAGCAGGAAAAATGATATCACCCTCGTTTTCACGATTTTCATCATCAATTAATAAAATTCCTTTTCCGTTTTGTAGATCTTTTATTGCATTTGCAATTCTTTCATTGGCTGTTGAGCCAAATTGTGTGATTGTTTTCATTTGATTTTTGTTTTATCATGAAACATCACTTCAGGGCGAAACACATTGTTAAGTAATAAGCTCAAAGTTGTGCGTCATGAGTTTTTCACTCAGAACTTAACACTTATCACTCATGACTTTCAGTTGTGTTCAATTTTCTTCTCTCATCCAGACTATACTGTCGGTTTTGGAGTTTCACCAAATCAGTCCAATAACAGTTGTTAAAGGAGTCGCGGACTATAACCGCCGGTAAGGAATTTCGCCTTGCCCCGAAGAAAATTTCGTTTGTTAATACTAATTTTTTATTTGAAAAATTACCATAAACTTTCGCGATCAAAGTTACAAAACCAAAATGAGTTATTTATAATGAATAAAGATTATTTTGTTTACTATCAATAAAAACCATATCTTCATTAAAACACTAATAAAATGAAAAACAAAGCATTAAGAATAATTCTGAAAATTGGTTATTACGCTTTATGCGGATATTTAGTTGGATTATTAATTTCTTAGATCTCACCAACTGGAACAAGCCAAAACGCACCATTTACATGTATAGCTGGATCAATGACTTTTTTATTTTTTAAAGATTATATCATTCCATATTACAGAAGTCAAATTCAACAAAAATAGATTTTACAAATATTTCTCTACAATCGGTTTGATTTGATTTGCGATAAATTGATATCCTTTTTCATTTGGATGAATACCATCTTTTGAAAGAAATTCTTCTTTAGTTGAATTAAAACGTGAGAAAATATCAATAAATTCTATTTGATTTTGAAGTGCTAATTCTTTTAGCTTTTGATTGTATAATTCAATTTTTTGAGTCGTACGAAATTTACGTTTAGGAACTTTTATTCCATCAACCGTTTTAGAGATTGGTAAAATACTTATCACATAAATGTTAACTGTAAATTCTTTTGCTTGAGAAATTACTTCAAAAAGATTTGATTCAAAATTAACAAGAGAAACCAATTCTAAATCATTTCTTTCAGCTAAATCATTTGCGCCATAAAAAAAGAAAATTAGATTTTCGTCAGGAGAAAAGCGCGCTTTTGTCTCAACTTCAAATCGTTTCATTAAACCTTCTGTTGTCTCTCCTCCTATTCCGAGATTAAAACAATTGACTTCGTTTGCATTGTTATTATAAAACTCAGCATGGCAATAACGTTTCAAAATTTCTACATAACCTCCCAAAACCCCGTCATATTCGCCGTAGGTAATACTATCTCCAAAAAATAAGCAATTTGTCATCATCATCTAAAACAACACTTTATCCTCTTTTCTCAATTCTTCTAAATAAGCAGCTTTTTCGTCACGATAAAATAAATTCATTGTTTCGAATGGAATTAATTTCAAATCTTTGTTGACGATATGTACGCAAGACTTTTTAACAGCACGAACATCAAAATCATGTGCATCCATAAAATTCAAAATGATTATTCGGAACAAATTATCGTAATCTAAATCCAATTCGGGCGCGCAAACTTCTGGTAAACAACAAAGCAACTGATTCATTTTTGGTTGTACTTTATCCACAGAAATTCCTGTGCTAAAAATATCCAACAACTGTACTTTCAATTCTTCATCTTGTTCGTAAACAATTGTATTTTTTGATTCGTTATTCAATAAATCGGCAGGATTTATATAGCGTGTTAACGGAATTACCTCGTCATTTAATTTTAACATATATCCCATTGCCAAAGCATCAGGATTACACGAAACCGGAATAATATCATCTCCATTGAAAAGAGGATATTGATTCAGAATCTCTTGACGAACTTCCGTTAAGGTAATTTTTTCATGAATAGAGTCTTCTCTGTTTCGGCCTGCAATTTCTACAGGTTGAAAAGTAACTCCACGTACACATTTTTGTTTTAAAGCAAAATCGATGATTTTTCCAATTTCATCCGTATTTTTATCTTTTTGAAGAACAACAACCAAAGTTGTAGAAAGATTTAATTCATTCAATTTTTCTAAAGCTTTCATTCGAACATCTGTCAAATCTTTTCCTCGAAAATCTTCTAAAACTTCTTTTTTAAATGAATCAAATTGTAAATAAACTTCAAATTCTGGTGCATAAGTTGCTAATTTTTCTGCAAAACCTGGATCATTCGCAATTCTAATTCCGTTTGTATTCAACATCAAATGTTTAATTGGTTTTGATTTTGCAATTTCCATAATCTCAAAAAATTGTGGATGAATTGTTGGCTCTCCGCCACTAATTTGAACCACATCGGGTTCGCCTTCATTTTTAACAATGGTATCAAACATCGCTTCTATTTGCTCTAAACTACGATGAGAACCGTAATGTGGCGATGACATGGCGTAACAAGTAGGGCACGTTAAATTGCATCGATCCGTCACCTCAACAATTGATAAACACGAATGTTGCTCGTGATCGACACACAAACCACAATCGTACGGACAACCATATTCTACATCTGTCTCAAAATGCAAAGGCATTTCTGATGCTTTATTGTAATTTCTTATGTTTTTATAATAATCGACATCCGTTGCTATTTTTGTTTTGAAGAAACCATGATCTGGACAACGTTTTGTCATAAAAACATTCTCGTCCTCGATAATAATTTTTGCACCAACACGTTTTAAACATTCTGGACAAAGTGAAATTGTATAATCGTAATACGTGTAATTTCTAACCGGCATAATATAAGTTTTAAGTAGATTTAAGTTTTAATGAAAGGTACGATGTTTACATAGATCCACAAACCATTCCTGAAATAATAAGTGTAACCAATGCACACATTCCAAAAATCATTAAATAGTATTTTGAAGATTTACTTTTTCCAGAAATAGAATTTATGATTAGCGAAATTACTGTTCCAACAGCGCCTCCAATAAGTGCAATTACTGCTAAAATTGCTATAATAACATAAATAAAATCGTTTCCAAATCCTCCTTCTGCAAATATTACTGAATATATCATATTAGTTTCCAATTAAAATTAAGCCACAAATTGAACCCGAAGCAAGTAAAATCCCTATTCCCCAAACCATTAGTTTTAGAGACATTTCTACACTTTCTATCTCATTTTTATTCTTTGTAAATAAGTACAAAATAAAACCTGCTACAGAAAGTACAGAACCAATAAGAAGTAAAATAAAAACAATTGTAAATAAAGATTCCATTAGTTAGATTTAAGTTGTGATAACTTAAAGATATAATAAAAAATAACACCAACACAAGTAATTTGAATAGAACTTAATCCTAAAAAAATGGGATGTATTGGTTTGATAAAATCTAAACAGAAACGAAACACAAAATAAGCCAGCATAAAGATTTGAAACAAATATCCAGAAGGATAAATATATTTTTTCTGAACGATTTTTAAAACTATCCAAAGCAAAATAAGGTAAACAATTTCGTACAAAGCAACTGGATGACGTAACAATCCATCGCCTAAATCCATTCCGAAAATAGATGTTGTTTCTATTCCATATGTTTGTTCATAAACGCCTGTTAAAAAGCAACCAATTCGTCCAATTATCATCGCTAAAATCAAAGGAAAAGTAATCAAATCGCCTGTACTTTCTTTGTATCTAATTATCTTTTTTGTGAGTTCTACACCAATTAAACCAAAGGTTAAACCACCTATGATTGTGTTACTTGTCCAGAAAAAGAGAAAAGGATTTTCTGCATCCAAAAGAGCTTGCGGATTTTCTAATGTTCCAATTATTTTAGAGCCCAAAAGCGCTCCAATTAATGCGCCTATAATTATACTAAACGATTGTGTTGTCGATAAACTTGATTTGTTTCGTTTTCGTAGAAATGCATAATAACGCATCGCAATAAAAATTCCGACCGATTCGAGAATAGGATGAACTAAGACTGAGTGTCCAAAAATTTCAATGGATACAGGAAAATCTATTATCACAAATTAATTAGGTTTTGAGTAAAAGTAATTGATTTTATAGAAATAAAAAAAGCGATGTTAAACATCGCTTTTCGTTTATATTTTGAAAATTTTCTTATCTAAATTTTGAAAAATCTCTTGGACGTTTTTCTAAGAATGCATTACGACCTTCTACAGCCTCTTCTGTACCATATGCAAAACGTGTGGTTTCTCCTGCAAAAATTTGTTGTCCAACTAAACCATCATCTACCAAATTGAATGCATATTTCAACATTTTAATTGCTGTTGGCGATTTTGTTAAAATCTCTTGTGCCCAATCAAAAGCAACTTGTTCTAACTCGTCATGCGGAACAACTAAATTTACCATTCCCATATCGTAAGCCTCTTGTGCAGAGTAATTCAATCCTAAGAAAAAGATTTCACGGGCACGTTTTTGACCAACTTGTTTTGCCAAATAAGCCGAACCGTAACCACCATCAAATGAAGCTACATCTGCATCAGTTTGTTTGAAAATCGCATGTTCTTTAGAAGCCAATGTCATGTCACAAACCACGTGCAAAGAATGTCCTCCTCCTACTGCCCAACCATTTACAACGGCTACAACAACTTTTGTCGAAAAACGAATTAAACGCTGAACTTCTAAAATATTCAAACGTCCAACACCATCTTGTCCTTCATAACCTTTTGCACCACGAACGCGTTGATCACCTCCAGAACAAAAAGCCCAACCACCATCTTTTGCAGATGGTCCTTCTCCTGTCAATAAAATTACACCAACTTCACGATCTTCTTCTGCTAATTGAAAAGCATCTAATAATTCGAAAACAGTTTTTGGGCGAAATGCATTACGAACTTCAGGACGATTAAATGCTATACGCATTACTCCATCACATTTCTTGAACGTGATATCTTCGTACTCCTTTACCGTTTGCCAATTGATTGTTGCCATTATATATTTTGTTTTTTGATTAAAAATTTCTCAAAAATAAGATTTATTCATTTTTAAAAAGAATTTTCAGTTATTAATCTCAAGTTTTTCTACGCAATTCTAGCATACGCTGATCTATAATCTCTTGATACTCTTCTTTAATTACCTTATTTTTTGCGCTAAGAGGTTTTATTCATCATAGTGGTATAAAAAAAGACAATCCGAAAAATACGAATTGCCTTTTAATTTGAAAAATATTTAAAAGAATTGTTATTTAAAATCTGCGTCAGAAACGTTTTTATTAATTTCTACTGATTCAATTACTATTTTAGCTGTTTGAGGTCCAGCTTCTGTTAAAATTTCTGTTGGCATTAAAATACCTTCAAAAGTTTTATATCCTTTGTTTATCGTCGTCGCAATCATTTCTCCTTGTGGAGATTTCATTTTTTGTTCAGACTTCATTAACAAGCCAGTTTTTACATCATAATAATCTGTACGAGAAATATCTGCAGCAACAACTTTGTAATATTCAACTCCGTTTTCAGAAACGATTCCTTCTACTTTAGCCGATTTATAACCTTCTGACAATGGTACAAACAAAGAATTTGTTTTCTTTAAAGGATCTGTCATTTCAGCTGGTAAATCAAATTTTTGTCCTTGTATAACAAACCCTTTCTCACCATCAAAAATTTGTTTAATAATAAGTCCACCTATATTATAACTTACAAAAGTTTTATTAGGCGCAGCAGATTTAGATATATATTCTCCATTTCTACCCATCATGTCAATTTTTCCTTTTTGAGCAATCGATTTTACAGCTTTCACTTTGTCCGTACCACCAATAGCTTTGAAAAAATTATCTGTAATTTGAGCAACTGAAACAGTTGTAGTTTTTGCACCAGAAGTTGGTTTATCTATTTTATTTCCGAAAGAATCGTAGTAATTAACTGAGTAACCTAATTTTTCTAAAGCTGGTGCAATTTGCTCTAATTTACCTGTTACATTGATTTTTGCTTGATCTGGACGGAAATATTTTTTCGAAACACGTAAAACATCATCAATTGTTACAGCATTTATATTTTTGATATAATCTGCATAAAAACTATCTGATAATTGATTTGTCTTTTTCGTTAAAGCCTGGTTAGCAACCGTAGAAGGACTTTCTAAAGTCAAGATAAAGTTTCCTAAGAATTTTGCTTTTACATCATTCAACGTTTGTTGATCAATTTTGTTTAACGTCATTCCTTTAATTTCTTTCATCGTCTCAACGATAGCAGAATCCGTCACTTCGTTACGAACAGTTGCATTAGTATTGAAACGTCCAATGTAACGAGAATCAGAAACTCCACCACGTGCACCATATGTCCAACCATGCGCTTCACGAAGATTCATATTCAATTTCGAATTAAAATCGCCTCCCAAAATAGACGACGCAATTAACGCTGCATAATAATCTGGATCTTTCTTTGTCAACTGAACTGGATACGAAACTGAGACCACAGATTGCACTGCGTTAGGCATATTAATCGCATTTAATTCCGTTTTTGTAACTTCTTCTACTTTTGGAAATGCTGGAATATTTAATTTTCCTGTTTGCCAAGAATCAAAGTTTTTCTCCGCCAATGCTTTTACATCTTTTGTCGAAATATCTCCAACAACAATCAAATAAGCATTGTTTGGTTTGTAGTAGGTATTGTAGTAATCCTTCACATCTTGCAATGTAATTTTCTCAATTTGGGCTGGTGTATCAAATTCTGAGAAAGGATTATTTTTTCCATAAACTAATATATTCGAAACGCGAGATGCTGCTGCTTCTACAGATTTTTCATTCGACTTTAAACCTTCGATGTAACGTTTTTTAACATCAGCAAATTCACTTTCAGTAAAGTTTGGATTCATAGCTCCATCTGCCATATAACCAAAAATCTCGTTGAAATACTTAGTTAAAGAACTTGCAGAAGCTCCTTCTTCCCAAAAATTAACGCGAGCTCCTAAAAACTCAATACGTTTATTGAAATCATCTTTAGATTTTGTTTTTGTTCCTGTTCCCAACATTTCGCCCAACAAAGACTCTGCTCCTTTTTTTGCACCTAATGCAAATGGAGGATTATCGATTGTTAATGTAGCAGAAACTCGTGGTAATTTATGATTTTCAACAACGATAACTGTTAAACCATTTTTTAATTTGAATTCGTTCGATTTTCCTAAATTAACCGTCGGTGCTGGACCTGGTTTTGGCATTGGAATCGCCACTTGCGCATTTAAGCTAACTGCCATAAAAGCGATTGCAAGAGATAATATTTTTGTTTTCATAATTCGGTTGTTTTTTATTTTGCAGCTTTTTTAGATTCTGGTAAATAATGAATAATTACACGTTGGTTTTTGTTTAGATACTTTTTAGCAACATTGCGAATATCTTCTCTTGTTACAGATTGATAAACCTTCAATTCTTCGTTGATTTTATTTGTATCTCCGCCCAACATATAAGCATCCGCTAAAGCATGTGCAATGTTTTGAACACCCGATTTTGAAGCCACAAAACTATTTTCAATTCCATTTAAGATTTTTTGGTAATCTTCTTCAGAAATCAAATTTGTTTGAACTTTTTCTATATCTTGTTGTAAATCTCCTTCTAATTTATCCAAAGAAACTTCTCCTTGAGGTAAAATTCCGATTGAATAAATTCCGTAATCTTCCATTTGACGATTGAAAGCAAATATTTGTAATGCTTCTTTTTTCTCGTCAACATATTTTTTATATAAAACTGATGATTTTCCACCTGTTAAATAGCTTGATAACATTTCTAATGCATAAGCATCTTTTGATTTGTTATCTGGCGTACGATAATTAATCGCCAATAAAGGAATCTGAATATTTGCATCATATTCTGTTGCACGAATTTCTGATGTAATTGGATCTTCCTTCACAACAGTTTTCACAACATCTTTTCCTCTTGGAATTACACCAAAATATTTCTCAATTAATTTCTTTGCTTCGTCTTTATTAAAATCACCCGCAACAACTAATACAGCATTATTTGGCACATAAAAAGTTTGACTAAAGTGTTTGAAATCGTCTAATTTTGCATTACTCAAATCCTCAAAAGAACCAATTACACTCCAACGGTAAGGATGTTTTTTGAAAACATGAGGATTAACCGCTTCTCCGTACGAAAATTTACCATAAGGTTGATTGTCTAAACGAGAACGTTTTTCTTCTTTTACAACTTCTTTTTGTGTATCGACGCCAATTTGATTGATGATTGGTTGACGCAAACGATCAGATTCCATCCATAATCCTAATTCTAAATTATTTGATGGAAAAGTTTCGTAATAATATGTTCTGTCCGTTGTTGTATTCGCATTGTTAGAACCTCCATGAGAAGAAACAATTTTGAACCATTCACCTCTCTTAATATTCTCTGTTCCTTCAAATAATAAATGCTCAAAAAAGTGTGCAAAACCTGTTTTACCAACTTGCTCATCTTTCGAACCTACGTGATACATAACACCTGTTGTAATAACTGGAGCAGAATTATCTTGATGAAGGATAACATGCAATCCGTTTGCTAGAGTATACTCATCAAATTTTATTTGCTGACCAAATAATGCTGATCCTGCAAATAAGATAGACATAAAAATTTTCTTCATTTAGTATTTTTTAAGTTTTTATCTATTATGCTTATGTAACATTAGTAGCAGTTTTTTTGAAAATGTTACACCAAATTTGCATAATAATTAAAAAAAGTAAAATAATATACGTCTATTGATTTAGTAGGCATTTGTATTAATTTACAACAATATTTCATAATATACCTATAGTAATTGTTGTTGTATTTGCTATAGATTTGTATAAATCGAGAGAAAAAAAATGGATTTTATAGAGTTTTTTGGTTTTGTAGGCGCCTTCTTCATCGGTCTAATTATGGGAGTTCTTGGTGGTGGTGGATCTATTTTAGCCGTTCCTATTTTAGCGTATATTTTTCATTTCGACGAAAAAATTGCTACTGCTTATTCATTATGCATTGTTGGATCGACAGGATTGATTGGAGGAATAAAGCAAGCTTCGCAAAAAATGGTTGATTGGAAAGTTGTTTTTCAATTTGGTTTACCAGCTGTTGTTGGAATTACATTGGTTCGCGCATTTTTAATTCCTGCCTTACCAACTAATTTATTTGCTATAGGCGATTTTATCGTCACACGCCGAATGGCAATGTTTGGTTTATTCGCTATTCTGATGGTTTTCGCCGCTATTTCTATGTTAAAAGGTAAGAAAGATGTAGAAGTTGATCAGAAAAATAATAAGTTAAATCCTGTTTTATTTATTCAAGGATTTTTAATCGGAGGATTAACAGGAATGGTTGGTGCTGGTGGTGGTTTTTTGATTGTTCCAGCATTGATGATGGTTGCAAAATTAGATATGAAAAGAGCTTCGGCAACTTCATTGGTAATTATTGCCATCAATTCACTTATCGGATTTTTTATTGGTGATGCTTTACACATCAAAATTGATTGGAGTTTCTTGAGTGTTTTCATTGGAATTTCTATGGTTGGAATTCTTATCGGAACCTACATCAACAAATTTTTACCAGTACAATTTCTAAAGCGAACATTTGCTATCTTTATTATTTTAATGGCAATTTTTATGTTCATCGAAGAATTTATAATTCAATAATTTAAAGTATGGAACTGAACGAAAATTTTTGGAACGATAAATACACCACAAATCAAACTGGTTGGGATTTAAAAGCTCCTTCTACTCCGCTAAAAGAGTATATCGATCAATTAGAAGATAAAAATATCCGTATTTTGATTCCTGGTTGTGGAAATGCTTACGAAGCAGAATACCTTTTGGAACAAGGTTTTACAAATATTACATTGATTGATATTTCGGAAATTGTAGTTGAAAAAATCAAAGAAAAATTTAAACATAATCCCAATATCAAAGTTCTTCATCAAGATTTTTTTGAGTTAGATGGTGAGTTTGATTTGATTTTAGAGCAAACTTTTTTTTGTGCGTTAGATCCAAAATTACGTCAAAATTATAGCATCAAAATGAATGAACTATTAGCCGAAAACGGAAAATTAGTTGGTGTATTATTTAACAGAGAATTCGGAAATGACACGCCACCTTTTGGAGGTAATAAAACTGAATATCAGACGTATTTCAACGATTATTTTGATTTCAAAGTCATGGAAAATTGTTACAATTCTATTCCGCCAAGAGCAAAAACTGAATTATTTATTAATCTAAAAAAGATTGCCAAATAACCTATGATTTCATTCATAAATTTTAGGCTAACTATCAATCTTATTTGAGTTTAAATAGAAGAAAAGTATCAGAATTCATCCATCAGAGGAAAATTCTAAATTTAAATATTTGTATTTTTACACACTAAATCATTCTTATGAAAATTGAACAAATTTACACCGGATGTCTTGCGCAAGGTGCTTATTATATAGAAAGCAATGGTGAAGTTGCAATTATTGATCCATTGAGAGAAACACAATCTTATATCGATCAAGCGACAAAAGACAATGCAAAAATCAAATACATTTTCGAAACGCATTTTCATGCAGACTTCGTTTCTGGACATGTAGATTTAGCTCAAAAAACTGGTGCTACAATTATTTATGGTCCAACTGCAGAACCAAATTTTGATGCACATATCGCAACTGATGGCGAAGTTTTTTCTTTAGGAAATATAACTATTACAGCTTTGTACACGCCAGGTCACACGATGGAAAGTACAACGTATTTATTGAAAGATGAAAACGGTAAAGATTATGCAATTTTTACAGGAGATACCTTATTTATTGATGATGTTGGTCGTCCAGATTTAGCTCAAAAATTAAATACAGATTTAACACAAGAAAAATTAGCTGGTTATTTATTTGATTCTTTACGAAACAAAATTATGCCTTTGGCTAATGATATTATCGTATATCCTGCACATGGAGCGGGTTCTGCTTGTGGAAAAAACATGAGTAAAGAAACTTTTGATTCGTTAGGACATCAAAAAGAAGTGAATTATGCTTTGAATCCTACTATGACAAAAGAAGAATTTATTACTGAATTAACTTCAGGATTATTACCTCCTCCATTCTATTTTCCAGAAAATGTAATGATGAACAAATTGGGTGTTGAATCTTTGGATGTAGTGAAAGAACGTGCGAATAAAGCTTTATTTCCAGACGAATTTATGCAAGTTGCGGAAGATACAAATGCGTTAATTTTAGATGTTCGCGATCCTCAAACTTTTGCAGCTGGATTTATTCCAAACTCCATCAATATTGGAATTAGAGGAAATTTTGCACCTTGGGTTGGTACATTAATCACAGATATCAAACAACCAATTTTGTTAATTGCAGAAATTGGTGAAGAAGAGGAAGCGGTAACACGTTTGGCTCGTGTCGGATATGACAATGTAATCGGATTTTTGAACAATGGTTTCCAAGCTTGGGCTGAAGCTGAAAAAGATTTCGATGAAATTGTTTCGGTTTCTCCAGAAGAGTTTGTAGAGTTAGTTGATGAAACTGAATTAAAAATTTTGGACGTTCGTAAGCCAGGTGAATATGAAACTTCTCACGTAGAAGGTGCAATTACAGCTCCATTAGATTTCATCAACGAATCAATGAAATTAATCGATCCAGAAGAAACCTATTTGGTACATTGTGCAGGAGGATATCGTTCAATGATTTTCACGTCTATTTTACGTGCTCGCGGTTACGAAAATTTAATTGACGTTGCTGGAGGTTTTGGTAAAATAAAAGAAGTTGAAGGTGTTAAAATTGTAGAAGGAGCTTCTCCTTGTCAATCAGGAAATAATTCTTGTTCAACGAAATAAACAATTTATTTTAAATAATAACGTTATAGCCTTGGGATAATCAAGGCTTTTTTTATATTCGTCATCTAAATTCATCCAATGAAAAAATTGTTATTCATCGCCTCTCTTTTTACATATATTACCGCTTTTGCTCAACAGAAAATACATGGAGCTGAATCGTTTGCGCTAACTATTCCAAAAGATTTTCAACGTACAGTTGGGTTAAATGATTATGCAACTATTCAATTTGAAAGTCTTGCTCCAAAGCCGAATTCGTATGGATTTGTGATTTTTGAACACAAAGATGAATTAAAATTGGCAGATTCTAATTTGGATATGATTGATTATACGCTAAATTCTATCGGGCCATATAAAACACAAAAAGGGTTTAATTATATCAAAAAACCTTATGTTGCTTACGAACAGGGATTCAATTATGCCTATACTGAATTTGAAACAAATGATCCCGAATCTGGACATATTTATTTTCTACAAACTGTAATCGAAACGAAAGAATTTGTCTATCAGATTTTACAATATTGCAGTTTCGAAAATCAAGAAATAATGAAAAGCGATTTTGTCAAAATTGTAAATAGCTTCAAAGTAGAATAATCAACAAAAACCTTCCTATTTCGGAAGGTTTTTGTTTTTCTGTTCAATCCAAAGTGACATATATTTTGTACTTTGATGATGATGATGTTGCAAAATTTGACCAATAAAATTTTGATTTCGATGTTGGATTAAATTTGCTTCAATCGATTTAATTTTCTCTAAAAAATCAACTTCAAATTTAGTTTTATTATAATTTTCATTCAGAATTTTGATTCCATTTTGTTGAGCAATTTCCCACTCATTCTCATTATTGTAAAGCAAAACAGCTTTCTCTACAAATGCCTCGAAATCATCTTCTACAAAGCCATTCCAATCGAAATGATTTTTCATTGCTTCTGCTCCAATCGTAGTCGTAACCGAAGGCGTTCCAGTTTGCATTGCATCCACAAACTTTCCTTTTACACCAGCGCCAAAATTAATCGGCGCCAACAAAACTTTGTAATTTGACATCGTTTCTTGCGCATTTTCTGCTCTACTTTTGATCAAAAATCGTTCGGAAGGATTATTTAATTGCAAAACTTTTTGCATTGCATAAGCACCATAAATATGTAATTCAGCTTTCGGAAGTTTCTTTCTCAAAATTGGCCAAATTTCTTTTTTTAAGGTCTGAACACAATTAAAATTAGGTTCATGAATAAAATTTCCGATAAACATAAAATATTCTCTTTCTTCAAAACTTTTCCAAGAATTAATTTTTTCTTCTGTAATTTCATTTTCTAAAAAAGGCAAATAATACAAGATTTTTTCATCAATTTTAAATTGATTTTGTAGAATTTCCATTTCCTTTTTCGAAATCATCAACGATAAATCACAGCGTAAAATAGAAGCTATTTCTCGTTTTGCTAAATCAGAAAACAATAAATCTTCTGTAAATTCTATTCCTTTTTTAGCTGCTTCTTGTCGCGCATTTCGTAGAAAATGTAAATCTTCTGTGTCCAAAATTTTCAATGCATTTGGACATTCTTTCGAAACTCGCCAACCATATTGTTCTTCAATCATAAAACGATCAAAAAGAATAATTTCAGGATTTAATTGTTTAATAAAATTATCAAAACTATCATCATTTAACTGAATTACAACTTCTTTTATTCCTTTCGAAATCAAATCAAAACTATAATCAGATTTTGAAGCAGCACACGCAAAAGTTATCTCAAATTCAGTTTTTTTGAAACAATCGATTAACTGAATCATTCGAGTTCCTGCCGCAGAAGAAGTTGGTTCTGGCCAAACTTGACCAATGATTAAAAGTTTTTTCATCCCACAAAATTACACTTTCTGTTTCTTAATTGGAAGATTAAATATTATACACACAATTTGGCTTATTTTAATGTAAATTTGCAGCTAAAATTATATAAAATGTCTTATCAAACTGTTTTTGAAGAATTTTTCGAGCAAGTAAAATCAAGTATCAAAGAAGGAACTTTTGCAAAATTGACAATGGCCAAAACTATTGGAGATACTGATCTTAAAAATATTTTTGTTCGTTTACATCTTTTAGAAAATAATGAGTACAATTTTGCCTTCACATTTCGTTATAAAACCGAAGAAGTTGAGCAATTTCATAGTGTTGAACAGACTTTTTTAATTTTGAGTTCTTACATCAAAAATCCATTTACAAACGCTTTATTATTTACAATTGAGAAAGATTTAATTTTTAAAGTCAATAAAAAGAATGCTGCAAGTTTAACAGAGCAAGCTCCAACTTTTAAACATGCTTCGGATGTGATGTTAGAAATGATTGAAAAGAAAACCATTTAGAAAACGATTTTTCACATTCAATCTTTAAACAATATAATTTCGTAAATTTGGACTTAATATTTTTCGAAAAATGCTTGGATTAAAACTTTTGACAGACCCGCGTTGGGCTGATATTGCAGAAAGAAATTTAGAAGAAATTTTAACAGATCATGCGTGGTGTGAGCAAAAAGCGGCAACAAATGCAATTACAATGATTGCGTATAATTCTGAACATGACGAATTTATTCAGGAAATGTCAGATATTGCCATCGAAGAAATGCAACATTTCAAAATGGTTGTAGAAATTATCGAGCGTCGTGGATACAAATTAGGTCGCGAGCGCAAAGATGATTATGTTGGTCAGTTGATGAAATTTTGTAAAAAAGATGGTTCCCGTAATATGGCTTTTGTGGATCGTTTGTTATTTGCTGCGATGATTGAAGCAAGAAGTTGTGAGCGTTTCAGAACATTATCTCAAAATATAAACGACGAAGAATTAGCAAAATTTTACTATGATTTGATGGTTTCGGAAGCGAATCATTACACAACTTTCTTAAATTTTGCTCGAAAACTTTCAACTGATGTTGATGTTGACAAACGTTGGAAAGAATGGTTGGATTTTGAAGGAAATTTGATTCAATCTTACGGAAATAAAGAAGCTATACACGGATAAAAACCCGTTTAAAAATAAGAAAAAAGAGTTCATTCGATTAAATTTGAATGAACTCTTTTTTCTTTCCTATCCTACATCAATTTAAATCTAAAATTCTATACGTAAATTTGACTAAATCTAAAATAGTATGGAATTAGGAATAGGAATGTTTGGCGATCTACATATTGATCCTAAAACTGGTTATACACAAACTCCTCAACAACGTATGAGTGAGATTATAGAAGAAGTGAAATTAATGGACGAAATTGGATTAGATTTCTTTGGAATTGGAGAACATCATCGTCCTGATTACGCAGTTTCTTCTCCAGAAATTATTTTGGCTGCTTTGTCTACAGTTACAAAAAATATTAAGTTGGGAAGTGCCGTTTCTGTCATCAGTTCTACAGATCCCGTAAAGTTGTATCAAGATTTTGCTAGTGTTGACAATTTATCGAATGGTCGTGCTGAAATTATGGCTGGACGCGGTTCATTCATCGAATCTTTCCCTCTTTTCGGTTATGATTTAAACGATTACGATGCTCTTTTTGATGAAAAACTTCGTTTACTTTTAGATTTAAATAAAAACGAAGTAATCAATTGGCGCGGAAATTTTAGAATGCCAATTATTAATCAAAGTGTTTATCCAAAACCTGTGCAAGAAAAACTACCTATTTGGATTGCTGTTGGCGGAACAAAATCATCAATTGTACGTGCTGCAACATTAGGTTTACCTATTATTTTCGCGATTATTGGAGGCAATCCTGCTGATTTTAACTATCTGTTCGAAATTTATAAACAAGTTTATATCGAAAATGGGCATGACGTAAATAAAATGCAAATTGGTGTTCATATGCATTCTTTTTTTGGAGAGGATAGCGAAAAAGTTGCTGAAGGATATTTTCCAATTTATGGCGCACAAATGAATAGAATTGGAGCAAGTAGAGGTTGGCCAAAATATACAAAACAACAATTTGATTATGGACGTTCTACAAATGGACATTTGATTGTTGGAGACGCTTCTTTGGCGGTTGATCGTATTTTGAAATATCAGGAAATGTTTGGTTTAACTCGTTTTTCTGCTCACATGGATGTTGGAGCGCCAAATCATTTGGATATGATGAAATCTATCGAAATTTTTGGAAAAGATATTTTACCAAAAGTGAAAAAGGTAACAAAATAAATTTAACATATACTGACAAAAGACACGATTCGTTTTCGTGTCTTTTTTTATTTTCGTTAAAATTGAATGAATGAAGAAAATATTAGCCTGTTTTATTGTTTTAGCCAACTTCGGTGTGCAAGCACAAGAAAGTAATTTTAGAACTTGGAATACCTTAAATATCAATCAAAAAATCAATAAAGATTTTAATTTTCAGTCGGATATACAATATCGTTCGTACGAAGATTTAGATCAGTTACAACAACTTTTGATTCGTGGAGGAATTGGTTACAACTTAACCGAAAATAACAATACAGTGTTAGCTGGTTACGCCTACATTCAGAACAGAACACCTACTTCTACCGATGATTATGCACATAGTCACGAGCATCGTTTGTATCAACAATTCAATACAAAACATACTTTACAACGTTTTAATTTTGCCCATCGCTTTCGTGTCGAAGAACGCTTTTTAGAAAATGATACACAATTTAGATTTCGTTATCAATTGACTGCAACTATTCCTCTAAATAATGCCAAATTAATCGAAAACACGTGGTATTTGAAAGCGTATGATGAGATTTTTCTACAAGCTGTAAAAGATAAAACGTTTGATAGAAATCGACTTGGTTTAAGCTTTGGTTACGTTATTTCGCCTACTTTTAGTTTAGAAGCTGGTTACATGTTACAAAGTCTTAAAGCATCTCATACTGATCATTTGATGATTGGATTAACAGTTAATAATCTGATAAAATAGCTTATCTTAATTAGGATAATTTACACTTGAATATAATTATTCTAATCAATAATTTTAATTACTTCATAAAAAAATATTTTTTCTAAGCAAAACTTATCAAATCTTCGTAGGCTTTTTTAGCACCTTCAAAAACTTGTTGTTGCTCTTCTTCTGTTGTAAATTCTTGATTGATATAACCAATAAAAGTTTTCCAGATTTGACCAAGGTTTTCACCATAATGTCCAAAATAATTGAAACTTTTATTCTCTAAAAATGGATACTTTTTCAGTGTTTTTGCAATAACATTTCCGCCAAGCATGGAACCTTCTATCACATACAAAGCTCCAATTGCTTCGGCTCTATTTTGTAATTCAAATTGTTTTGGCACATTCAATTCTTCTAAGCCCAACTCGTTAATATCTTGTTGAATCAAAGACAATTTATTGAGTTTTGTTAAGGCTAAATTTTCTAAGTCTTTTTCATTCAAAAATTCTTTAATAGAATCTTCATACGATTTTAGAAAAATATGATTAACCTGCAACATTTTATAATAATTTTTATCTGTAAATGTGCTGTTAAACAATTTATTCGATTCTAATTTATCTTCAATTTCTTTGTGATAAACCGCTGTTTTTTCTTTTAAATAATCAGATAGCATTTGTTAGATTTTTTTAAATGTTAATATAAAAGTTGTTTCTTCTCCCACTTTACTTTCAAAAGATATACCACCATTCATTCTATCCATCATTCTGTGCGCAATAGAAAGCCCTACACCATTTCCAGAGATATTTCCTGTGTTAGACATTCTGCTAAATAGCTTAAACATCTTGTTGTAATCTTCCTGTTTTATTCCGATTCCGTTATCTTTTACTTTAAAAATAACCTCCTCTTCATTCAATTCTGACCATATTTTTATGATTGGATGTTGTGCTTGGGAAGAATATTTTATTGCATTACCAATAATATTCAGAAAAACCTCATAAAACATCGTTTTATCCCCCAAAACATTATGTATTTCTTCTACAACAACTTGTGTATCATTAGTTTTATAATACAATAAAACATCGTGTATAATCTTTTCTATGATTGGTTTTGTTTCGATTGTAGACAATACAATTTCTGATTTTTTAGCTTTACTCAACGCCAAAAGATCCTGCATCATTTGTGTCATTCGATCAATTTCTTCAATAACACTTTTTAATCGATCATTTTTAATTTCATCATCTATCAAACTTCTTTGAAGCATCTGACAATTCAATTTCATCACCGATAAAGGTGTACGTAAATCGTGAGAAACTGTATAGGTAAACGAGTCTAATTCGTCATTTATTTCCTTTAATTGCTCATATAAACTATGAATTTTGAATGATTGTAAATGAAGTGTTTCTATAATTAACTTTATTACTTCTTTGGCAACATATTTCTCCTTATCTAACCAAATAAACGATTTATTCTTAATATTCTCTTGCCAAATTTTGAAAGAAGTTCGAGGAGAAAAACTATGTATTTCATCGCCATTTATAACATCTACATTTTTAATTTTACTTGGTTCTCCAGCCCAATCTAAGGTTTGAACTTGTTCTTTTTTGAACCAAATAATAAAATGTTCGTAAGTTTGATTTAGAAAACAAAACATTACACCAGCCGAACTTGGACTAAGCCTAATCTCTTGTCCATAATCTAGATAAAAAGTATTCGAGGTAAATAAACGTGCTGAGTTTCTTTTAAATGCCCATTCTTTTATTCTCAAAATTTCTTCTTTATCTGGCGTTTCGCCTTCTACAAAAACATCGTCAAAATTAACCAACGCAATCCCATCTGCCTTTGTAAGGTTAAGAACCTCTTTTAGATTATTGTTCATTGATTGCTGAAGATTTTCTTCCGTTAAAAGATTTTCTTTCAGTTTAATCGCTGTTTCGTTAAAATGATTTTGGAACTTTAATCGTTCAGTTGATTTAAAATTCACATAAGTCAACCTTGCTTGACGCGTCAATAATTCAGTTTGCAAACGAACTTGATTTGGAATAAATTTTGGCTTGGAATTCTGACATGCTACAATTCCCCACAATTTTTCGTTAATTACAATAGAAATAGAGAAACTTGCTTCACAATTAGCATTGCGTAAATACTGTAGATGTATCGGAGAAAGTGCTCTAACAGAAGAGTACATCAAGTTTATTTTTTGATAATTCTCATTACTAATTAAAATGATTCTTTTACTATCAACATCTGCAACCAAACGGCTTTTTTTCTTTAAATACAGTTGACGTGCTTGTTTAGGAATATCAAATTCTGGAAAACGCAACCCCATATAAGAATCTAATCCCTTATCACTTTCTTCCGCTATAACAACGCCACTACCATCTTCCAAAAATTTATACAACATTACTCTCTCGTAATGAATCAAACTCTTGATAGATGAAATCAACCTATCCCAAGTTGAGCTTATAGACTTAGAGTACAGGATTTGTTCAGAAAAATTATAATAAGCTAATCTGTTTTCTAAAATAATTAATTCTTCTAACTCCAAATAAATCAATTCATCAAAATGATAAACTGTTAAATGGTAGGTTTTTGAATTAACTTTTGTATTAGTTCGGTAAAATTCACCTTGTTCTAAATTCAAAACCTCATCAAAATCAAGCTCAAAATCATGAAGTTGATTAATATGTTGGCTTAATATCTTTTCAGTAGAAATTTTAAATAATTCATCAATATTTTGAGAAAAAAATTCAATTTGATGCGAATTTTTATGAATTCCTATCAAATATCCAAAAGGTTGAATTTCGTTGAGAAACTGAATTTCTTCGTCTTCACAATTTTTGATGATTTGGTTGATCATATAAATGGTTTAGGAGTGTAATTATGAATCTAAGGTAAATTTATTTTTTAATCTTCTTGTCTTTTAATTTTCAGAATATAGTTTTCTAACTCTAATTCATCGGTATCTACTAATTCGAAATCATTAAAATGAGTTAAACTTTTCTCAAAAAATGCTGTAACTTTTTCTTTTTCTAACGATGGATGAACTTTAATTCCGTTAAATTTTATGTTCTTCATATAGACATAAAAATCATAATCAAAATCGGTTTCTCCTAAATAAGTATTGGCTATTTTTCCTTTCCATTTGATGTCAAAAACACCAAATTCTTCTGTATCTAAAAACGTAATTTCGTGCTGAGCAACCGTGTCATTACCTAACATTGAAATACCAAAAGCAAGATTTTCTGACTCGTCAAGATTTACTGGAAGAGGATCAATTTCGAATGTTTTTTTATTGAGTTGATTAAAATCTAATTGCGCATCATTTTCGATCTTTATTCCTTTATTGTTCCAATATGTACTTGAGATAATTGCGTGATCATAATTAATCCAAAGTTGCTTTTCGGCATTCTCTTCAGAAATGTCATCTATTTCATCCAAATCATCTTTATATTCTTCTTCTTCGTCATAATTATCTGACTCTAAATGAAGATCCATCCAAAGGTCAAAATTTTCATCAAGGCGAGCACTCCAAACAAAATCTATTACTTTGTGTCCGTTTGTAAATGGGCTATTCGAAAAATATATTTTGTTATTATCCTTACTCATAAATTGGGTTTTGACTTATGTTTTGAATTTACAACGATTATTCTACTCTACAAAATTTTAAAAAATAATTGGTTCGTTTATTAGATATTGTCATTGATTTTCAAAGAAATAAAAAAAGTGCAATTTCTATAGAAATTGCACTTTTAAATTATAGTTATGATTTATAAATCAATTTAATTACAAGGTTTCTTTTAACCACTTGAAAAATTCTGTATGCCAAATCACAGAATTTTGTGGTTTTAACACCCAATGATTTTCTTCAGGGAAATAAATGAAACGAGATTTGATTCCTTTCAATTGTAAAATTTGATAAGCCTCTTGTCCTTGTCCCATTGGCACGCGATAATCGTGACCTCCAACATAAATTAACATTGGCGTATTCCATTTATTTACTAATTCTGTACTACTTGGATCAAATTTAGAATACGTTTTTTGCGCAGCTTTGTTATTTGTTTCCCACCAAGCTCCACCAGCATCCCAGTTTGTAAAGAAAATTTCTTCTGTAGTTCCGTACATCGATTTCAAATCGAAAACACCATTATGTGCAATAAAAGATTTGAAACGACCTTCGTGAATACCTGCTAAATAATAAACAGAATATCCTCCGTAAGATGCACCAACAGCACCACGACGATCTTTATCTACATAAGATTCTTTCGAGATATCATCAATCGCAGCCAAATAATCTTGCATTACTTGTCCTCCCCAATCTTTAGAAATTTGCTCATTCCACTCTACTCCATGACCTGGCATTCCACGACGGTTTGGCGCAATTACAATATACCCTTGTGCTGCCATTAATTGGAAATTCCAACGAGGAGAATAAAATTGAGTTAAAGCAGATTGTGGTCCACCTTGACAATATAATAAAGTTGGGTATTTTTTATTCGGATCGAAATTTGGCGGATAAATTACCCACGCATGCATTTCTTTTCCGTCTGTAGTTTTAATTTTACGTGCTTTTACATCACTCAACGCAATGTTATCGAAGATGTCTTTGTTTTCGTTTGTTAATTGCGTTAATGCTCCAGATTTTAAATCAACTACATAAATTTCTGCAGCGTGATTGATATCTGTTTTTGTAACAATTGCTTTATTACCAACAATTTCTTTGATGTCTGCAATGTCAAAATCACCTTTTGTAATTTGTTTGATAAAAGGCATTTTTCTCATTTTGAAGTTTACATCAACCTCAAATAATTGAATTGTTCCTCCTACTGGTGCATTGAAATAAATTTTGTTACCATCATTGCTCCATTTATAACCTTGTACGGTTCCGTCCCAATGTTTTGTAATATTCATTTCGATATCACCACGACGAACGATTAAGTCATTTTTATCTGCCTCGTAACCATCGCGCTCCATGCTCAAAAACGCAAAATCTCCTTGAGAAGAAAAACTTGGTGTATTGTCATAACCCATTTTTCCTTCCGTGATATTTTTCGTCGTTTTCGTTGCTAAATCGTATTGATAAATATCTGTATTTGTGCTTAATGCGTAATCTGTTCCGAATTTCTTCTTAGAAACATACAAAACTTTTGTTCCATCTGGCGTCCAAACAAATTCTGAAACAGAATATGGTTCGTCTTTTAAAACATCAATTTTAGTTGAACCTTCTTTATTTTCTGACACAAATAAATGATCGTAATTACCATCATTCCAAGTATCCCAATGTCTGTAATTTAATTCGTTATAAATCTGCACATTCGATTTGTCCATTTCTGGATAATAATCAGAACCAAAAACTTTTTGTAATTTAACTTTATCAGTTTCTGCTTTATATTGTTGAGATTTATTCAACGATTCATCAGCCAAAAGTGTTTTATAATCTTCGATTTCTGAAGCTTTTCCTCCTGCCAACGAAATCATATACGTTTTCGACGTATCTTCTTGCGTTTTAACATTAGTAGAAGTTACTTTGTAAATCAGATTTTTTTGATCTTTCGTTACTCCAACTGGAGCTACTTTTTTTACTTGCCAAAGAAGTTCTGGCGTCATTACTTTTTGTCCCATTGCTGTTGTCGATATCAAGATACTTGCGACTAATACAGAAAATCTATTCATGTTAATTTCAAATCTAAATAATTGTAAAAGTAACAATTCTTTATCGAGAAAGGTAAATTTATAGATAAAAAAAGACATCATCCAGTACAAATTGTACTTAAATGATGTCTCCGCTAATAATTTTTTTCAAATCGTCTAATCGATTCTTAAAATTAGGCTATATATTTTATATTAAACCACTTAATTAAAAGTTTAACTTATTTTTATGAGTAAAAACTGGAATAATTGCTCCAAAAACTAAATTCTGTTGAGAGAATACAATATCTTGTTTTGCTTTATCAGCTTTGTTTGCAGTTGTACGAATATCACTTAAGTTAGCATATCCACCTTTTAATTCGGCTTGTACAAAGAAATAATCCCAAAAAGTAAAGTTGATCCCAACCATTGCAGCTGTTGCAAAACCTGCTAAGTGAAACTCATCATAACGTTCATTACCCATCAATTTTACGTTAGAACGTGGATATAAAATCCCTGCTCCCAAACCAGCTGTTACGTTAACATCGATTCCTTTTCCATTTTTTGTAATTGGGAAATGTTGAATATTATCAAAACGACGAACCTCTAAATTAGCATAGTTCAAACCATCTGTATGTTCAAACGTTAAGAAATCTTCTGTTAATTTTTGATCAACATTATTATATGTTCCATCGTAATCTGAACCTGTGTTGATGTGACCATTCATTTTTACAACTTGGTCTTGATCCATCACATATTTCATGTGGTCAATCCCGAAAGAGATATTCCAATTATCCGAAACAAAGTAACCTAAACGGAAGTTATATTGCGGAATCGTCATAGAACTTGGATTGAAATACTTGATTCCAAAAGAAGTTTGACGGTCATGAGCTGCTACATTATCTAACGTAAAATCGTATCCATCTCCTTTGAACTGAATATCTGATTTTGTATACTGCGCGTGATTCCAACCCCAATAAACATAAAATTTACCTTTATTATTTTTTCCTTGCCCGAAAGTAGTTGCAACCAAAGCAACTAAAAACATTACACTTATATACTTTCTCAAAATTTAACTTTTTGCAAATTTATTCTTAAAAAAATTGAGTAAAAATGATTTATGATATCAATTTTATATCTAGACAATATTTAAAATCAATAAACATTGTTAAGCGTCATAAAATAAAATGATAAATATTTATTAAAAATGATGTTCTCTATTTTGTAATTAAAAATTAAAATATATTTTTGTGACATAATGAAAGACTACCTGATAAAACATAGCATTGGAATTTTTTTCACGCTTCTTTTGGTGTTCAGTACGAACATGCAAGGGTTGGCGGGTTATGTAGATTATCAGATGAGAATGGAGCAACAAGACAAAAAAGATTCTTCTGACAATGATCAAAAAGCTTTGTTTTCTCAAACTTCAACTGAAGAAGAAAATAATCAGAAAAATTCTTCGAGCGAAATCACAGAAAAAATACATTATTTCCACGAAATAAAATTGTTTACATTTTTTAATGTGAAACAAACTACACATTCGGATTTTCATCATTCTAATGCATATGCATCTTTAGACAATGGTGTGACAACTCCGCCTCCAGAATTAGTTTAATTTTTTAATTGATTTTTTGCATCATTCTATTCAAATCTATTGAATGGACAGCAAATTTATTTTTATCATTTCAAATTATTAAATAATTCATTTTAAAATTATTATGAATCTTTTTCAAAATTGGAAAAAGGACATACCTGCGAGTATTGTTGTCTTTTTCGTTGCATTGCCTTTATGTTTAGGTGTTGCGTTGGCCAGTGGTGCGCCTTTATTTGCCGGAATTATTGCGGGAATTGTAGGAGGAATTGTTGTTGGTCTTATTTCTAAATCTCAAATTGGTGTTTCTGGTCCAGCTGCTGGTTTGGTCGTTATTGTATTAACTGCTATTACAGATTTGGGTGCTTACGAACTATTTTTAGTTGCGGTTGTTATCGCCGGAATTTTTCAGATATTACTAGGTATTCTAAAAGCTGGAGTTATTGGTTATTACTTTCCATCTTCGGTGATTAAAGGAATGTTGTGTGCGATTGGTATTTCAATTTTCTTGAAACAAATTCCGTTAGCGTTAGGATATACAGAAACATTTAGTTTTAGTAATTTTAGTTTAGATTTTATCACGCCAGGAGCGATTATTATTACAGCAATCTCTTTATTTATCTTGATTGTTTGGGACAATATTTTAGGAAAAAAATCAAACTTTTTCAAATTATTACCAGGATCATTAGTAGCTGTATTAGTGGGTATTTTGTACCAAGTTACAATTGGTGATACCAACCACGAAGTATTTTCTATCGATCACAATTTATTAGTAAAAGTTCCTGTTCCTGAAAGTGTTTCAGATTTCTTAGGACAATTTACTATGCCCGATTTCGCCACTGGGTTAACAAATCCTATGGTTTGGCAAGTGGCATTTACCATCGCAATTGTAGCATCATTAGAGACTTTATTATCTGTAGAAGCAACTGATAAATTAGATCCTTTAAAGCGTCAAACACCTACAAATCGAGAATTGATTGCACAAGGTGTCGGAAACTCTTTAGCTGGTTTAATTGGAGGTTTACCTGTTACGCAAGTTATTGTACGTTCATCTGCAAATGCAATGAGTGGCGGACTTACAAAACTTTCTACAATTACACACGGTGTTCTATTATTAGTGAGTGTAATCTCTATTCCAATGTTTTTAAATTTAATTCCAAATGCGGTTTTAGCTTCTATTCTATTGGTTATTGGTTACAAATTAGGTAATCCGAAACAATTCTTGGATATGAAAAAATTAGGAAAAGATCAGTTAATTCCGTTCGCAGTAACAGTTATTGCAATTTTGGCAACAGATTTATTAAAGGGTATCATCATTGGTCTTATTGTTGGTGTGGTTGTTTCGTTAATCAAATCTTACAACAACTCGCACGTAATGTTGGTGAAAGAAGGAAATGTTTTCCATATGAATTTTGCTGAAGAGGTAACGTTTGTAAACCGCGGTGCAATTGTAAAAGAATTAGATGGTTTGAAACCTGGTTCTAATCTTGAATTAGATGTTCGTAAAACACGAATTTTAGATTATGATATTATTGAATATTTAGATGAATTTAAAGTCAAAGCAAAAAATAATAACATTAATATTCGACTAATTTCCGAACGTGGAACAGTCGATAATCCCCCATCATTCAGAGAGTTTTTTGGTTACGTGTTGGTTGCCGGGGCTCATTAATCTGTAAAAAACATATAAAAATTAAAACACACACAATAAAATTAAATATAATGAAAGCACATACATCAGAAACTCAAGCAACAACAACTCCAGATAAAGCATTAGAATTTTTAAAAGAAGGAAATGCAAGATTTGTTCAAAATTTAAAAGCGAACAGAGATTTACTTTCACAAGTGAATGATACAAGAGAGGGACAATGGCCGTTTGCGGTTGTTTTGAGCTGTATTGATAGCCGTACTTCTGCGGAACTTATTTTTGACCAAGGTTTAGGAGATATTTTTAGTGTACGAATTGCTGGTAATTTCGTTAATCAAGATATTTTAGGTTCGATGGAATTTGGAACAAATGTGGCTGGCTCTAAATTGATTGTTGTCTTAGGACACTCTAAATGTGGCGCTTTGAAAGGCGGATTAGACGCTGAAGCAATTCACAAAACTGGAATGAATAATTTGTGTCATTTGGTTGATCATTTCAATCCAATTATCGACGAAATCATTCAAGAAGGTGAAGAGCGTTCTTCTAAAAATGCAGATTTATTAGAAAGATTAAATCACCAAAACGTTATACAAACAATAGAAGATATTCGTAACCAAAGTACAACCTTGAACACCTTAGAAAAAGAAGGGAAAATCAAGATAATAGGTGCAAACTACTGTGTAGATTCAGGCGTTGTAACTTGGTTATAAAACAATTAATTCTTTAGATATTTTTTAGTAATGTAAAAGCCACTCTGCGAGTGGCTTTTGTTATTTAATTAAATCTATAGTTTCTATTTTATAACCATCATAAAATATTTTATAATTATTTAATTTGTTTTTAATAATCCATTTAACATCATTCAAAACAAAATTATCTTCTAAAGCTCTAATAATATATCTATCATCAATATTAATTTCTAAAAATTTATCATCAAATAGTTTAACATTCGAAATATCCAATGACACTAATTCAAATAATTCATTATTATCAATATTAAAATTTGTAATCTTATTAAATATTTTACATCCAGATACAAATTCTATTATTACTTCATCAATTTTATCATAATAAATTGATTTATTACTAATTGAAAACTTAAACGATAATATACCCGAATATTCAATTGAATACAAACTTGCATTCAATAATAATTTATTTAGTGTATATTCTATTTCTTCATTCATTATTAAATTAGTTTTCGTTTTTATAATGGTTTAAATGAAATGGTATCACTCCTTTTTTAATCAGTTCGGATTTTATTTTATCTGCGTAATTATTCGCAAACTTTTCCTTTTTCGGAAGATTTACATGAATATCATTTCGTCTCTCCCATTCATCAAATTCTTCATCCTCATGACCTGGTTTTTCTACTTGTTCTAAATAATGCACATAATGACCAAATTCGTGTAGTAATGTTCTATATAACTGTGTATTTCTTGCAAATTCAGGTTCTATTTTAGATGTAAAATATTTATTACTTTCTTCAAATATATGTCCATCATTTTTAAGTATTTCGAATTCTTTTCGATCATCAACTGATAGCTTTTTACTCCAAATTAATTGTGAATCTTTATCTATAGATTCTAAAATAATAGCAGGAAAATCTTCTTTCTCGAATTCGTATAAATAAACTAATCTTCCCCAAACACTCGAAATAATTTGCTCCTTTCGCTTTGGTTGTCTCAAAACTATAAATTTTAATTCTCCATAATCCTCAACAGGTATATTTGAAATAATTTTTACAATATCATTTATTGAACATGCGTGAACAGAATTTAGTCTTGTATCTTCCACTACAAACACAAATTCATGATTATTAATAATTCTACTCTCTTTTTTATAAGTTGTTAGTTTTTCATAAAAAGATTGGTAACTACCATATGGAGTAGAAATCGTCAACTTATTATTCTTACTAAAACCCTGTTTGGCAGTACCTATATTTCTATTTCTTCTTGAAGGATTAAACAAATTACTTCTTTGTTAATAAAGTTAAACCATTTCACAAAATAAACTACATTTTCCATGTAATACACTAAGCTAACTACCTAATTTACTCAGCAAACTTACTTAAACACTTAGCTGACGACGTTCTGAACCTAGTCAGCTTCCAAATTTACTAAGTTGACGGTCTCTTTTACCAAGCTGGCTTGGTTACGAACCAAGAAAACGAGGTAACCTAACCCCAAATTTGACGTTCCTGACATTGTCAGCTAAGTTCTGGACGTAATCAACTAGGTATAAAACCTCATCAGCTTACTAAAATACAAAGCTAGCTTACTTCGGAACGTAATCAGCTTGCTTCAGAACCACGTCGACTACGTTCGGGACGTGGTCAGCTACGTTTGAAACGTAGTCAAGATCCATTAAAATCGCTCGAATTGACAAATTTTCACATCAACACATTAGCTCATTTTCAAATTATCCTTTCTTCGGCAACTCTTTCAAGAAATTATATCTTTTTTGAACAAAATCCATCATACAATAAAAATGATTCAAACCATTTGTTACCATCAACAATTGAGAACCTAACACAATGTTGTAACGCGCTATTTGATCAAAAGTTGCTTGCGAAATTGCAATATTCGGCGCTTTACATTCCACCATAATAAATGGTTTTTCTTGCTGATAAACGACAATATCTGCACGTTTTCGCATTCCTGTAATATCAATTGCAACTTCCAACGCAATCGCCGAAGTTGAATAACCCAAATCGTTGATTAAATAATTCAGAACGTGTTGCCTAACCCATTCTTCGGGCGTATAGACCAACCATTTTTTTCGAATCAAACAAAAGATATACAATTTATCTTGGGCTTGTTTCAATCTTATTTGGTATTTTTCGGAAAAATTTAATTGTACTAATTCAGTCATTGTATGAGTCCTGTAGAATCTTTGATCAAAGATATAAAAAACAAAAACTATAAACCGATTTACTTCTTGGCGGGCGACGAGCCATTTTTCATCGATCAGATAACTGATTTATTGGAAGCGAATATTTTACCAGAAGAAGAAAAAGGTTTTAACCAAACAATAGTTTATGGACAAGATGTAGAGATTGGACAATTAATAGGAATGGCACGTCAATATCCGATGGGTGCAGAAAAATCTGTAGTGATTGTAAAAGAAGCACAACATCTTAACCGTTCGATAGATCAGTTGGAAATGTATGCCAATCAAGTACAAGATTCAACTGTTTTAATCATCAATTACAAAGGAAATTCACTTGATAAACGTAAGAAAATCTACAAAGTTCTAAATGAAAAAGGTTTTTATTTTGAATTTAAAAAGATTTACGAAAGCGAATTACCTGCTTGGATAGAGCAAAAAGTTACTGCCAATCAATTTAAAATTGAACCAAAAGCAAAGTTTTTATTGACCGAATATGTAGGTGCAGATTTATCTCGTTTGAACAATGAATTAGAAAAATTATTTACAATTGTTGGTGCAGATAAAACTATCACACCAAATCATATCGAAGAGCATATCGGAATTAGTAAAGATTATAATGTTTTTGAACTTCGCAATGCAATCGAAACGAAGAACATCGAAAAAGCATTCAAAATCATTAAATATTTCGAGAAAAATCCGAAGGATAATCCGTACGTCGTTTCAATCACAACAATTTTTAATCTGTTTACAAACATCATTCAAATACATGTTACGCCAGATAAATCGAAGCAAAATTTGGCGAAAGTATTAGGAATTAATCCGTATTTTGTACAAGGAATGATGACAGCTGCAAGTAATTATCCGCTAAAAAAAGCTACGAGAATTATCTCATTTATACGTGAATATGATTTGAAAGGAAAAGGTGTTGGAACTACTGGAAATGTGACGCCAAGCCAATTATTAATTGAATTAGTGTATAAAATTATGAATCTATAATTTTCATCTATTTATAGAATCGAGAAAAATAAATAAGAAATACTAAATTTGTAAAAAAATAAAACAACACAATGGAAAATAACGTAAGAGATGTTATCATAATAGGATCTGGACCTGCGGGTTATACAGCGGGAATTTATGCTGCACGCGCGAACATGAATCCTTTGATTTTAACTGGTATGGAGCCAGGTGGACAATTAACAACAACAACGGATGTTGAGAATTTCCCAGGTTATCCAGAAGCAGTTACAGGACCAGAATTGATGGCTGATTTACAAAAACAAGCAGAGCGTTTTGGAACTGAAATAAAATACGAATATGTAACGGAAGTAACTTTTGGAGAAAAAGAAGGTGATGTACATACTGTAAAATCGAACAATGGAACTTACCAAGCTCGTTCTATTATTATTTCGACAGGTGCAACTGCGAAATATTTAGGTTTAGATGATGAAACTAAATACGCTGGTAGCGGAGTTTCAGCTTGTGCAACTTGCGATGGTTTCTTTTACCGCGGTAAAGATGTTGCGGTAGTTGGTGGTGGTGATACCGCTGCTGAAGAAGCAACTTACTTATCAAAACTTTGTAACAAGGTTTATTTATTGGTTCGTAAAGAGGAAATGCGCGCGTCTAAAGCGATGCAAGATCGTGTTGCAAATACACATAATTTAGAGGTTTTATATAACCACGAATTAATTGGTTTGGAAGGAAACAATGTTGTTGAAAAAGCGAAAATCATCAACAATGTTACAAACGAAGAAAAAGAATTAATCGTTGATGGAGTTTTTATCGCGATTGGACATAAACCAAATACAGAATTATTCCAAGGGAAATTGGATATGGACGAAACGGGATATTTAATCACGCAAGATCGTTCGTACAAAACAAATGTAGCAGGTGTTTTTGCTGCTGGTGATGTGCAAGATTCTGTTTACAGACAAGCAATTACTGCTGCTGGATCTGGTTGTGCTGCTGCATTAGACGCAGAACGTTATGTAGCAGAATTCTTTGAAGCTTAATTATATTTTTAATAACATATCAAAAAAACTCAACCAATTGGTTGAGTTTTTTTGATTCTTATTGTCTAAATCGTTCAAATTGATGCCAATATTTATCTAATGTAAATAGAAATTGAAATCTCGAAGCAACTACAGATTTTATTACAAATATGTCAAAATATTTCCTCTGGTTTTCAACCAACCTGTGATACTATATCTTGGTCGATTAACAGTTTTTACTTCGTGCGGAATAGTTTTACTATCAAAAACAGCCAAACGACCAGCAAGAGGTAAAATATCTAATTCTTTTTCAGCCTTATTTTCATCTGCCAAATACAAGGTCAATTGTCCGCCAAATTCATCTTTCCACTCTTCATCATTCAAATACAATACAATAGAAAGTGTGCGTCTATCATCATTCTTAAAAGCATCAACATGTTTTTGGTAAAATGTCCCTTCGGGATAAATAGCGTAATGAAATTCACTTTCCTCAATGCCCATGTAGCATGTTAAATTGAGATAGTCAATAAAATCATTGATTTTTGAGAAAAAAATTTCTTCCGTTTCTGTTTTATTTTCTTCATCAATCCATCTGATTTTATCGCCTCTGATTGATTTTATAATTTGTTCGTTAACCGAACTTCCGACAGCAGCTTGATGAAAATCTTTTTTATTTTCTTTTCGAATTATAGCTTCGCGAAGTTGCTTTGTTTCCTCTGTTGAGAAAAAAAAGTCTGAAATAGAGTATTTTTGATTTGATAAGTCATCAATAATCTTTTCATAAATTGGGTTTAATGTAATATTACTCATTCATTATTATGAAAACTTCAGTAAAAGTATATTTTATTACGAAAAACATAATCATATTTTTAAGTTTTTTTTCAAAAAAAGGACATAAAAAATCTGTCCTCAAAAAATAGTTTTAATTATCAATTACTTAAACCAGTCAACTTTATTCAACTGATAAATAAAATTTAACTTTGGCTCTTCTCCAAAATATTCAATTTGTTCTTCTTTCACTTTTTTACAACCCAAACGCTCTACTGCAATTTGCGAACGTACATTATCAGCGCCAACATGTAAATAAATTTTGTCAACAAACTGAAAAATATAATCAAACATTAATTTCTTAACAGACGGATTAAAACCTTTTCCCCAACAATTCGTCGAATAAAACGTATAACCAACCAAAATAGATGAATCTTGCTCATCATAATCGTAAAAACGAGAGCTACCAACAACTTGATTTGTCTGTTTATCAATAATCTTGAAAGCACCTTTACTTTGAATTGCACCTTCGAAAAAATTCATAAAAACATCTCTTTTCCAACGATTTTTATTTGGGTGCTGTTCCCAAACTTTCGGGTCTGAAGCAGCTAAATAAAGCGCTTCAAAATCATTATCGTTGAGCGGTTGAAGTTCTACTAAATCATTTTCTAAATTGGGCTGAATATTTATCATTTGTTTCATTTAATACAATACTAATTTACATTTTTCTTATACGATATTCATTAAAAATGATAATTAATTCATTGAAAATTTTTACATAAACTTTCTTAAAATGAAATCAGATAACTAAACTCAAAAAACAATTGGACTTTTATGGGAAGTCTATGAAAAGAAGCAAATTCTAGAAAGATTTCAAAGAACTTAATTAAAATGACAACCGAAGGATATACCCTTAAAGTTATTAAGATTGGACAATTAGAACTCTATAACCACAACAAGTTTCATTCAGAATTTTGTAGACGCTTATATAAAAAGGCTTGAACAATTAACAAAATAAATCTTGAATTTTATTGATTATTATTATACGACTAACTAACTTCACAGAAAAAATATGTTTTTAAATTTTGAAGATAAAGCCAGTCTTATTTCTAAACTAAAAAGTTTAAAAGTAGATCAACAGCCAGAATGGGGAATTATGACACCTCAACACATGGTTGAACATTTGATTGTAACCACTAAAATTTCAAATGGAGGTTTAACAGTACCTTGTCGAATTCCTGCAGAGCAAATACCCCAATACAAATCCTTTTTATTAGAATCTGATCATGAAATGCAAAAGGGGATAAAAGCAAATGGAATGGAAGGTTTACTAGATTTACGTTACCATTCTTTAGAAGCTGCAATAGAAAAATTAGAACAAGAAATTGATAAATTCAATTCATATTTCACAGAAAATCCTGATGCTAAAATTGTCAATCCTGTTTTAAATGATATTGGATACGAAGATTGGAAAACATTTCATAAAAAACATTTTACACATCATTTCAAGCAATTTGGTTTGATATAAAAAATACAATAATCAAAAAAGCTTTCTC
>NZ_DICC01000044.1:0-8094 GCF_002415215.1 Empedobacter sp. UBA5036 | reverse complement strand
GAGAAAGCTTTTTTGATTATTAATTAGGAAAACTCATCAAAACTTTTCATCTTTGCCTTTCAATGGGGTGCTAAAAAGCTGAGAATATACCCAAGAACAATTTTGTTCTATACCTGATCCAGATAATGCTGGCGGAGGAATTGATGTTAGCAATAACTTCTATCTCCTCATCAAAACAAATTATGATGAAGGAAATTATTTTACAAACAACTTGGCTCGAATGGCTGGGTGTCACTTTTTCTATTTTTCAAGTCGTATTGGCGAGATTCAACAATCCAAAAAATTATTTATTTGGAATTGCAGGAATTACATTATCGCTTTTCGTTATGTTCAATTCTAAGCTATATGCTGAGTTCACTCTTAATATTTATTATTTAGTGATGAGCATTTATGGTTGGTTATATTGGAAATACGGACAACAAAAACACGAAATAAAAATTACAAAAACGAATAAAAAAGAATGGGCAGTTGTTACAGGAATTGTTTTAAGTAGTTTTACCATTTTTTATTTAGCACTTACACATATCACCGATTCTGACGTTCCTATTTGGGATTCAATCGTAAGCGCATTTGCATGGGCAGGTATGTGGTTAATGGCAAAACGTAAACTCGAAAATTGGATATTGTTGAATATTAGTAACATTATTTCAATTCCATTAATGATTCACAAAGATTTGTATCTATACGCTATTTTATCGTTGATTTTATTCTGTGTGGCGATTTCTGGATATTTTAATTGGAGAAAAATTTTGAATGAAAATAATGCTTGATATTCCCAAACTTCAAAAAGAATTATTGAATAAAGAATCCTTTAATCAAGTAGTTCTCCATCTTATTTATACTCAAAATTGGTTGAATATTTGGGTTCCGAAACAATACAATGGACTTGGCTTACATTTTTCTGAAGGATTAAAAATTCTTCAATCAGTTGCTAAAATTGACGGAAGTTTAGGTTGGTTTATAACGCTTTGTAGTGGAGCAAATTATTTTTCTCGAAATCTAAAACCCGATATTGCTTATAATTTATTTTCATCACAAAAAACGTGTTTTGGTGGAAGCGGAATGCTTGGTGGAACTGCTGAAAAAGTTGGAGATAAATATATCATAAACGGTTTGTGGCATTATGCAACTGGCGCTCCTTACCTCACTCATTTTACATTAAATGCGAAAATAATCGAAGATGGAAAAGAGAAATTGGATAAAAATGGTGAACCAAAGTTTTTGTCATTTATTTTAAATAAATCTCAAGTTAAATTAATTTCAACTTGGAAATCAATGGGAATGGTTGCTACATCTTCTCATAGTTTTGAAGTAGAAAATGAAATCGTTCATCAAGATTATAGTTTTATTTATAATGAATTTTATAGTGATGATTTGGTCGAAAAAATACCTTTCCGAATTTTTGCTGATTTAACTTTATTGGTAAATTATCTTGGAATGGCAGAACATTTTATCGAAAAAAGTTTAGAGATTATTCAATACCAAAAACAAACTAATTTTGATAATTTCGTTATTAAATCAACTTCGAAAACTATTGAATTTGCTAAAACAATAGAAAATTTATTGACAAATAATTCTCCTATTTCAGAAGAAATCGAAACTGAAATTCATTCATTTGGAATAGAAACTGTTGAGAAAATCACTCAATTTATCATTGAAATTTATCCACAACTTGGAATTAAAGCTTCAAAAATAAATGAAGAAATCAATCAAATTTTCAGAGATTATTTTACCGCAACCCAACACCGAAATTTTAGACAAAATATTCAACTCAAATAGTCTATTTATCTATATTTGCAAAACTTTTGGCTGCGTAATTTAATGGATAGAATATCAGATTCCGGTTCTGACAGTATGAGTTCGAGTCTCATCGTGGCTACAATTTTTAATAATTCCTTCATTATTTATTATTTCTCTTATACATTTGCCAAAATTTTTCAGTTTTGGAAATCGAGATTTTATTCTATTTATGCATGGCAGCTTTTTGCGCTGGCTTCATCGACTCTATTGTTGGTGGTGGTGGATTAATACAAACGCCATTATCACTTGCTTTTTTACCTAATTTACCTGTTTCAACAGTAATCGGAACGCTAAAAATTCCAGCATTTAGTGGAACAGCTTTAGCAACTTCACAATATCTAAAAAAGGTAAAAATAGATTGGAAACTTTTCACGATTATGGCTATATGCGCATTTGTTTCTGCTTTTTTAGGATCACAATTGTTAACGGTTATCAATAATGATTTTATGAAGCCTGTTTTGTTAATCATTTTGATTGTTTTAGCCATTTACACTATTTTCAAGAAAGATTTTGGACAAGCAACCGAGCGTAAAATTCCTTACCACATTGCGATTATCAATGGTTGTATTGTGAGTATTGCAGTTGGTTTTTACGATGGTTTTATTGGTCCTGCAACTGGAACTTTCTTTATTTTGGGATTCGTAACACTTCTTGGTATGGATTTTTTGAAAGCTAATACTAATGCAAAACTGATCAATTTAGCAACTAATTTTGGTTCGATTTGTTTGTTTTTAATCAAAGGGCAAATTATCTGGAAAATAGCTTTACCAATGGCTATTTGCAACGCTTTAGGAGGTTTTATTGGAGCAAAATTAGCCATCAACAAAGGGAATAAATTTATTCGATACATATTTATTTTGGTAATCCTACTCTCAATTTGTAGATTTGGTTATGAAGTAATTTTCAAGTAAATGAAAACCATTTTTTCAATTATTTTTGTTTCTGCATTTATCACTGTTTTTTCTCAAAAGTTTGAGTTAAAAGATTCAGTTTTGATTGAAAATAAAACAATCAAATCAATTGATACTGATCTAAATAATTCGATTTATTTGATTTCAGATACTAGAATTGAAAAAATATTTCTGTCGAAAAAGAACAAAAGTATTGATCTCAAAAATATTATTACTTCAGTTGATGTCAATAATCCACTTCGAGCTTATGTGTATTCAAATTTTAATCAACTCACTATTTTAGACGAAGATTTGAATCCTATTCAGGATATTGTAAAGATTAAATCTAACGATTTTATGCCTGCAGCATTAAAAGTTGTTGACACGCAATTTTGTTGGTTTTATGATTTAATCGGGAATAAAATTGTTTACTATAATTATCAGTTACAAAAACCAATTCTGACATCAAAACAAATTTATTTGAAGTATAATGATCAATCAATCGATAAAATACATGTGTACAAAAATTTGGTGTATTTAAAAGGTCAGAAAACAATTTATGTTTACGATGATTATGGAAATTTCAAATCTAATTTTGAATTTGACACCAATCAGCAACCTTTTTATTTTTATAAAGATGTTATTTTCTATATAAATGACAATAAACTAATATCAAAAAATATTGTTAATCAAAATTTGACGACTTTTATCGATTTAGAAAATGTAAAAAGTTTTGCGTTTAGCGAAAAAAATCTTTATACTTTGGTCGAAAATAAAATTTACACTTATACTATTTTAAATACAAATAATTAATAATAAACTATTTAATCAATTAAAACTAATTACTAATCCTTATTTATTTTTAATTTATAATTGAATAAAAATTCATAAATCAATCGGAATAATTTTTTTCTAAAAAAAGATTTTTCTATGAGTCGCTAGCTTAGATTTTGTTTTGAAAATTAAGCTTTAGTATATTTGCAAACGTTAAAATAATTGGAAAATGCATATCGCCATAGCCGGAAATATTGGAGCAGGTAAAACTACTCTAACAAACCTTTTAGCAAAACAATACAACTGGACAGCTCAGTTTGAAGATGTAGAAATGAATCCGTATTTGGATGATTTTTACAACGACATGGAAAAATGGGCGTTCAATCTTCAGATTTATTTCTTAGGAAGCCGTTTTAATCAAGTAAAAGAGATTAGAGAAAGTGGAAAAGACATTATTCAGGATCGAACAATTTACGAAGATGCGCATATTTTTGCGAGTAACTTGAACGATATGGGATTATTGTCTACAAGAGATTATAACAACTATTTGCGTGTTTTTAATTTGATGACAAGTTTTGTAGAAGCACCAGATTTATTGATTTATCTTAAAGCTTCAATTCCTACATTGGTTTCGCAAATTCAGAAACGTGGTCGCGATTACGAAAATTCGATTAGTATTGATTATTTGAATCGTCTAAACGAGAAATACGACAAGTGGATTTCGAATTATAAAGAAGGAAAAGTGTTGGTAATCGACGTGGATAATTTAGATTTTGTTGAAAATAAAGAAGATTTAGGATTCATTTTCAATAAAATAGAAGGAGAAATTAACGGACTTTTTTAGTCAGAAAAAATAAAGTAACTTGCACGGCTTGATTTTAAATTTAATCAGGCCGTTTTTTTGCGTAAAAAATTATGGAAAATAAAAGTATTTTGAAGGGAGTTTTGTTCGTTGCAATGGGCGCTAGCTTCTACGGAATGTTAGCAACATTTGTAAAAATTGCATACGATCAAGGCTATACGACTGCCGAGGTAACAACTTCTCAGTTTGTATTAGGAATTTTGATTTTGGGAATCATCAACTTATTTATGATGAGTAAAAAAGATTTACCAAAGATTGAACAAAAAGATAAAAAAAGGTTGATTCTTGCTGGAACTTCGTTAGGTTTCACAAGTTTATTTTACTATCTAGCGGTACAATATATCAATGTATCAATCGCAATTGTATTGTTGATGCAAACGGTTTGGATTAGTATTTTGGTTGAGAGTATTTTGGGTAAACAATTTCCTTCTGCCAAAAAATTAATTGCAATGGTTTTGGTATTATTTGGAACTGTTTTGGCAACAAATTTAATCAACCAAGAAGTCGAATTAAATCCTAAAGGATTGTTTTGGGGATTTTTAGCAGCTTGTTCTTTTACGGCTACCATGTTTACATCGAATAGTTTAGCCAATTATTTACCAGCTTATAAAAAAAGTTTGTGGATGCTTTTTGGAGGTTCTATTATTGTGTCTCTATTTTTATTTTTTAGCCAAATCGGACCTTATTACTTTGATGGTTTAATGAGCTTTTACAACAACTTTTCAAATGATGTAAATGGAATTCATGCATTCAATTTTAGCATTTTTTATACTTGGGGATTACCGTTGGCAATTTTCGGAACTGTCTTACCTCCTATTCTTTTAAACAAAGGTTTTCCGCACACAGGATTAGGTTTGGGAAGTATTGTTTCTTCGTTAGAATTACCCGTTTCAGTAACCATGGCTTTTGTGCTTTTACATGAACAAGTACTCGCAATACAATGGACAGGAATCGCCGTTATTATTTTTGCTATTATTATATCAAATCTGAATTTTAAGAAAAAATAAATTCAAAATGACGAATATTCTTATAAGTCAATGAAAATTCAATCACAAAAAAAGCCAACTCGTAATAAGTTGGCTTTGTATTTTGAGTAAAATCTAAATTATTTCACCAAAATTTTATTCGCTAATTGATTTGTTCCATCAATTTTTTCTTGAATTGGTAAACCTAATAACTTCGCAAGCATTGGATAGATTTCTGTATTTGGAAAAACTTTAATCTCTTTACCAGACTTAATATTTGGTCCCCAAGCCATAAAAGTCGCTTTCATTTCTGGCGTTTCTTTTACATAAAAACCATGCGAACCTTTCGGTGCATTTTTGTTTGAGAAATAGTTTGGAGCATGTGCAATCAAAATAATATCTCCAATACGATTGTATCGATCATTCTTTTTATCAAAATGATATTTCGACGGAACATTTGTTGTTTTATAAACTTCGAATGTATTATTCTGAACCGCTTTTATTTCTTTGTAAATTGACTCGATATCATTTTTATCTTTTACAAAAAGACTTACATAAGAACCATTCGAAGCAACTTGTACTTTTGATTCATCAATTTTAATTGGCAATTTCAACGGATTTTCATCATCAATTCTTGTCATTCCGTGATCAGAAACAAACACAAAATTCACTTTCAAACCTGTTTTTGCAACCTCATCGTTTAATTTCTTGATTGATTGATCTACAAACTGTACAGCTTCCTTTGTTTCAGGCGCATCAGGTCCAAAAGAATGTCCTGCGTGATCTACTTCCGGAAAATAAAACGTAATCAAATGTGGACGTTTTTCAGCTGGTAATTCTAACCAATTAACCACTTGCTGAATACGATAATCAATTGGTGATTTCTCCGAATACTTGTACGAATACGTTGGAAACATACCATTAATAGGCGCTTCCGAACCTGGCCAATAGTAACAAGCAGCTAACATTTTGTTCTGCTCTGCAAGATTCCAAATTGGCGTTCCTCCGTACCATTTCGGATTGATAACTGCATTCCTATTTCCCAATGAATAACGATCACCAACTTCTCTATCTAACATATTATTACCTACCAAACCATGATGAATAGGTGTTAAACCTGTTACGATTGTGTAGTGATTTGGAAACGTAACCGATGGAAAAGAGGGATACATAGCATCGGCTTTCACTCCATTTTTAGCCAAAGCTAATAGATTTTTAGCTTCATGTTTTTGAGCATAATCATAACGAAAACCATCTGCCGAAATCAAGATAACATAAGGTTTATCTTGTTGTTTAGCATCATTCACACGATTTTCGATTACGATTTGTTCTTCGATTTCTTGTGCATTTGCTGTAACTGAGAACGTTAAAACAATTGCAGAAAATATACTAAGTATTGATTTTTTCATGCCTCAAATTTAGAAAGTTTTATACTTAGAATGAATTAAAAAAATGTCAAATCTTATGAGAAAATTATTCAAAATTCTAACTCTTCTTCATCAACAACTTCAGAAATTCTTTTCCAATAAAAGGATTAATGATATGTTGAAACCCTTTTTGCAAGATAAAAACTGTAATTGTCGCATTAGTTTCTGGCGAATAAATCACATCTGTTCCCCACCAACCACCATGATAATAGGCATTGAATCCCATATCAAAATGATAAATTCCCAAACAATATTTCGATTGATCCGAAGGTAAAACATATGTTGACATCGAATCCAAAATTTGTTTATTCTGAATAATTTTCCCTTCAAACAAATACTGAAAAAACAGAGCCGATTCTTTCGCTGTCGAAGCTATTCCACCACCACCATACAAATCCCACGAAGGATCTAAATCATACGAATCCCACTTGTATTTATCTGCATATTGATGCGCAAGCGGAAGTGTTTTCGAAGGATATTTCTCCAAATCGATAAACCACGTTTGTGTCAAACCTAATTCTTTATACTTTAACAAATCTCGAATTACTTTGTAAAATGGTTGACGCGTTTTTTGTTCAATAATTTCTGCTAAAAGCAAATAATTGATATCACCGTAACTAAACTTTTCTCCTACTTTTTGTGGACTTCCGATTTCCATTGCTCGTTTTATTTGTTCCTCCTTCGTCCATTTATATTGCGGTCGCTGATTAACTAATTCAAAATACGCATCATCGACATAATCTTGTATTCCAGAAGTGTGCGACAACAAATGTTTGACTGTTATCGTATTCAAATCATAACCATCTTTTTCGAGCAATTGACGAGTCTTCTTAGACAATAAATTCTTGATCGATTGGTTAATTCTAACTTGACCTTTTTCTACCAAACGCAAAATTGCAGCAGCTACATAAGGTTTGGTATTACTTGCGATTAAAACCGGTTGTTGGCTGTTTAAAATTTCGTTGGTTTTAATATCCAAAACTCCTTTTGCATAACTCCACGAAATGTTTTGTTCTGGTGCTTCAACGTGAACAATAATTCCGACAGCGTTTTTATTTTTTTCGTAAATCGAATCTATTTTAGATTGAAAAATGGTTTGCAGCTGCGCAAATCCGATAAAAGGAATGAGTACAATATTGAGTAGAAGTCTTTTCTTCATTTAGTGTTATTTGATTTTAAAGATAAATAAAATCTTGAATTGTATGTGATACGCTTAACGTTTTAAGTTGTACGTAATATGTTTTACAAAGTGTAAAATTCGAAACACTAATCTCGTAACTCACGCAACTCATAAATCAAAAGAAAGCTAAGCAGGAATTACTAAACTCTTGCTTAAGAGTTCACCAACTCTTAGGTAGTCGTTCCTTAACAAAACC
>NZ_DICC01000067.1:0-32050 GCF_002415215.1 Empedobacter sp. UBA5036 | reverse complement strand
ACTGTGGTTCAGTACATTAATTAAACATACTTTAATCGAAATATTAATAATCTTAAAACCCAAAATATTTAAAATGCACAACGGGTATATCTTTATTAATTCCATGATAACTTGAATATTGTTTATTTAAATCAATTTTATTGTATTCATCGAACAAAATCACTAATTCTTCTTTATCATATTCATCTTTAATATAAAAATTATCTACATTAAGCCTATTATCAACTTCATATGGATAATTTATCTTCAGATTTTTTATATTAATTGATACTTCATCATAAATTTCGCTTAACTCAATTAATTTTAATTGAATTAGATTATATCTGATTTCTTCAATTGAGAACAAATCTCTCAAAAAACGACTTTTTCCAGAATTATTAGGTCCGATAAAAATGTTAATTTTAGAAAGATTATTCAAATTATTTTCCTCGCATTCTGTTTGATATTGTTTTGTTACATCAGTTTTAAGCTGTAAAGATTTAAACATAAAATTTCCTAATAGATTTCTACTAAAATACAATATTCTGTATACTTAATAAATTTCATTCTAAATTTTAAAATAATTTCAATTTTTTCAAACGTGTGTTTTTCAAAATAAATAATCTTTTTATAGCTTTATAACTATTTAATTAACACATGAGTCACGGAAAACTAAGAGAAGATCATAATTGCCAAAATTGTGGACATTACGTAGAAGAACATTATTGCAAACATTGCGGACAAGAAAATGTAGAAACACGTCAACCGTTTCACTTTTTATTTACTCACTTTATCGAAGATTTTGTTCATTACGATGGAAGTTTTTGGCAAACAATCAAAAAACTATTTTTGAAACCTGGAGTTTTAACCAAAGAATATTTGAGTGGTAAACGAAATAGTTCTGTTAATCCTGTTAAAATGTACATTTTTGTCAGTTTTGTAACGTTTTTCCTTATTTCTATATTTCCTTCTCATAAAACTGAATATAATGATAGTTCCAATGAACCTATATCAATAGAAAATACTGAAAAAATTCAAAAAGCACTTAATGCTACAATAGACACTTTACAGAACAAAGGATTGACAACTGTCGAGCAAAGTGCAAAAATAAAATCTGAAGTTGAAAAAAATAAAAATGCAAACTCTTTAGAAGATTTGAACGAGGAATCTATTGAAAACTTGCAATCTAAAGTAAAAAATAACGTTCCAATATTATCTCCCTTTATTGAAAAATACCAAGAGTTGAGAAAAAGAAAGGTTTCTGACGATCAATTAGGAGAAGCTATTGTTGAGAAATCTTTGCATGTCATTCCGAAAGTTTTGTTTGTATACATGCCTTTGTTTGCTTTCTTCTTATGGATTTTTTACAACAAAAAGAAATGGTGGTATTTTGATCACGGAATTTTTACACTGCATTATTTTACGGTAATTCTTTTATCAATTTTGGTAATTTTTCTTTTGAATAAACTTTCAAATTATATTGATAGTAATGCTGTATCAGCCATAATAGCTTTGATTAATACATTGATTGTTTTATATATTATTGTTTACTTTTTCCTTGCGTTGAAAAAACTCTATAACCAAGGATTTATCATTACAACAATTAAAGGTGCTATACTTTTAGGAATTAATACGTTTATTTTCTCAATAATTGTTATTGGAATTATTGTGTATTCATTTCTTCATGTTTAATCAAGATTATTAGGCAATCACGTATGATGTGTTCCTGAAACAAGTTCAGGATAACTTAAGTTGAACTCGTTTCAGCTTCGCATTAAATTTAGATTCCTTCTTTTGTCGGAATGACAAATTCAAAAAAATAACATAAAAAAAGCCTCGCAAATGCGAGGCTTTCTAACTTCTAATATCTAGATTCTAATTTCTATTTATTACGGTATTCATTCCAAGTTTTGATTTTTAAATCATCCATCGATAATTTTGTAAATGCATTAATGAAAGCCGAAGCTAAACGTGCATTTGTTACCAACGGAATATTGAAATCTACAGCTGTACGACGAATTTGATAATCGTTGTCTAATTCCGCTTTTGTTAAGTTTTTCGGAATGTTGATCACCATATCAATTTTCTTGTCATGTAAATAAGACATTACATTTGGCTCTTTTTTATCAGAAGGCCAGTAAACAAGCGTAGAATACACATCATTTTCTGTAAAAAATTTGTGCGTTCCTTCTGTTGCATAAATTTTGTAACCTTTTGCGATTAATTGTTTCGCAGGCTCTAATAAAGCAACTTTAGAAGCAATTGGTCCACCAGAAATTAAAACGGTTTTCTCAGGAATTTCATATCCAACAGATAACATTGATTTTAATAAAGCTTCTTCTGCTGTATCACCGATACACCCTACTTCTCCTGTCGAAGACATGTCAACTGATAAAACTGGGTCAGCTCCTGCTAAACGTGTAAATGAGAACTGAGAAGCTTTCACTCCTACATAATCTAAATCGTAAACGACTTCTGAATGTCCTTTTTCTACTTCTAATCCTAATAAAACTTTTGTTGCTTTTTCGATTAAATTATTTCCTGCAACTTTCGATACGAATGGAAACGAACGAGAAGCACGAATATTAGTTTCGATAACACGAACTGTATTATTTTTTGATAAAAACTGAATGTTCATTGGTCCAGAAATTTCGAAACGTTTTGCAATTTTCGCTGCAACTTTACGCATTTGACGAATTGTTTCGATGTACACTTTTTGTGGTGGATAATACATTGTTGCATCTCCTGAGTGAACTCCCGCAAATTCTACGTGTTCAGAAACTGCGTAATCTACAATTTCTCCATTTTGACAAACTGCATCCAACTCAATTTCTTTTGCTCCTTGTACGAATTCTGAAACTACAACTGGATAATCAGGAGAAACTTCTTTCGCTAATTTCAAGAAAGCATCTAGCTCATGTGTATTCGAAACTACGTTCATCGCAGCTCCAGATAAGACATAAGAAGGACGAATTAACACTGGGAAATTAACTTCTTCCACAAATTTGTGAATCGCTTCTAAAGAAGAAAGCTCTTTCCAACGTGGTTGATCGATTCCTAATTCATCTAATATTTCTGAGAATTTGTGACGATTTTCTGCATCATCAATTCTTAAAGGAGAAGTTCCTAAAATATTAATTGATTGATCGTACAATTTCATCGCTAAGTTATTCGGAATTTGACCTCCTGTCGAAATAATTGTTCCTTTAGGTTGTTCAAAATCTAAAATATCCATTACACGTTCAAAAGACAATTCTTCGAAGTATAAACGATCTGACTCATCATAATCTGTCGAAACCGTTTCTGGATTATAGTTGATGATAATTGTTTTGTAACCATTTTTTGATGCTGTATGCGCTGCATTTACAGAACACCAGTCAAACTCTACAGACGAACCAATACGATAAACTCCAGATCCTAAAATACAAACTGCTTTCTCAGTTTCTGGCTCCAAATCATTTTCAGTTCCGTGATAGGTTACATATAAATAATTTGTTTGTGCTGGGAATTCTGCTGCTAACGTATCAATTTGTTTTACAACAGGTTTAATTCCGAAGTTTTTACGTAATTCACGAACTGTTAATTCGTTTCTGTGTACGTTTTGATCTCCTTTTACTAAAACTGCAATTTGTTGATCCGAGAATCCTAATAATTTTGCACGTTTTACTAAATCTGCTTCAACTTGTTCAAATCTTTCTAATGCTTCAAATTCTTTTGATACATTAAAAATTCTTTCTAAACGTTGTAAAAACCATAAATCGATTTTTGTTAAATCGTGAATTTTTTCAATCGAATATCCCGCTTTGAAAGCTTCAGTAATCGCGTATAAACGCTCGTCATTTGGCTCAGCTAACCATGTATCCAACGATTCACCTTCTGGAATTTTGAATCCATTTGCTACGAAACCTCTATGTCCAATATCTAACATACGAACTCCTTTCTGAATTGCTTCTTCAAAAGAACGTCCAACTGCCATTACTTCTCCAACAGATTTCATTGCAGAACCAATGTTACGACGAACTCCGTAAAATTTATTTAAATCCCAACGAGGCAATTTCACTACACAGTAATCCAACGCTGGCTCGAACATCGCAGATGTCGTTTGCGTTACACTATTTTTTAACTCATCTAAAGAATAACCTAAAGCTAATTTAGCAGCCACGAAAGCTAAAGGATAACCTGTTGCTTTTGACGCCAAAGCTGACGAACGAGATAAGCGAGCGTTAACTTCGATTACACGATATTCTTCTGAAACAGTATCGAAAGCATATTGAATGTTACATTCTCCAACTACACCAAGATGGCGAATTGTGCGAATGGCAACTTCACGTAATTTATGATATTCTGAATTTGATAAAGTTTGAGAAGGTGCAATAACGATTGACTCTCCAGTATGAACTCCAATCGGATCGAAGTTCTCCATGTTACAAACTGTGATACAGTTATCGTAAGAATCACGAACTACTTCGTACTCAATTTCTTTCCATCCTTTTAATGACTCTTCCACTAAAACTTGAGAAGAATAATTGAATGCTTTTTCAACTAAATCTAATAATTCTTCTTCGTTATTTGCGAAACCAGAACCTAAACCTCCTAAAGCGTACGCCGCACGAATGATTAATGGGAAACCGATGCGTTTACCAGCTGCCATTGCGTCTTCTACAGTTTCTACTGCTTCTGAACGAGCAGTTAAAACACCAATTTGGTCTAATTTTTCGATGAAAATATCACGATCTTCCGTTGCTTCAATTACTGGAATTTGAGTTCCTAAAACCTCAACACCATATTTCTCGAATATATTTTCTTTATTTAATTCAACCGCACAGTTTAAAGCTGTTTGTCCTCCAAAGGCAACTAAAACTCCGTCTGGTTTTTCTTTTTTAATGACTTCTTCCACAAAGTAAGGCGTTACAGGTAAGAAGTAAACTTCGTCTGCAATTCCTTCAGAAGTTTGAACAGTTGCAATATTTGGATTAATTAAAACTGTTTTAATTCCTTCTTCTTTTAACGCTTTTAACGCTTGCGAACCAGAATAATCAAACTCACCAGCTTGACCAATTTTTAATGCTCCTGATCCTAATACTAATACTTTTTTAATATCTTTTTTTAACATCGTGATTCTGATTATGCGTTAGCGTTTTTATATTTTTTTACTTCTTCGATGAACTCATCAAATAAATATTCTGTATCAACTGGTCCTCCCATTGCTTCTGGGTGGAATTGAACTGTAAAAATTGGTTTTGATTCGTGACGAATTCCTTCACATGTTCCATCATTTAAGTTCGTAAAGAATGTTTTAAATCCTTCTGGTAATTTCGAATCATCTACTGCGAAACCGTGGTTTTGAGATGTAATGAAACATCTTTTTGTTCCTACTAATTGTACAGGTTGATTGTGCGAACGGTGTCCGTATTTTAATTTAAAAGTAGATGCACCAGCTGCTAAACTTACCAATTGATTTCCTAAACAAATTCCGAAAATTGGTTTATCTCCTTTCAAAGATTCTTTGATATTATTAATTGTAGGAATACATAAAGCTGGATCACCTGGTCCATTCGAGATAAATAATCCATCATATTCTAATGTTGAATAATCATAATCCCAAGGAACTCGAATTACCTCAACATCACGATTTACAAAACAACGGATGATGTTATTTTTCACTCCACAATCAATCAAAACAATTTTGATATCAGCACCTTCGTTGTAACGAATTACTTCTTTACAAGAAACTTGATCTACTAAATTATCTTCGTTTGGATCGTAATATGCAACATCTGTATCAGCAACAATTTTTCCTAAAGTAGAACCTTGCTCACGTAATTTTTTTGTAATCATACGTGTATCAACTCCATAAATACCAGGAATATTTTGACTTTCTAACCAAGTTCCTAATTTTTGAATAGCGTTCCAATGCGAATAATCATCAGCATAATAAGAAACAACCAATCCAGTTACTTGAATTTGGTTCGATTCCATCCAAGCTTCAATTTCATTAATCATTGCTTTATCATCAGGAACACCGTAGTTACCGATCATTGGAGCTGTCATCACCATAATCTGCCCTTTGTAAGAAGGGTCAGTCAAACTTTCATTATATCCAACCAAAGCTGTGTTGAATACTACTTCTCCTGCGGCAGAAGTATACGCACCGAAAGATTTTCCTTCGATTTCTAATCCGTCTTGGAATACTAATTTTACTGTCTTATCCATTGATGATAATGTTAATTTCAGTTTCTAAAGCTGATATGAATTTATCTATGTATTGTTTTGTTACTGTTAAAGGTGGCAATAAACGAATAACGTTTGTACCTGCGTAGCCTACAAAAATATTGTGTTTTGTAACTAAGTTGTTTTTTAATTCGCCGATTGGGAAATCAAACTCGATACCAATCATTGATCCTCGACCACGAACTTCTTTAATTTTTGGAAATTTATTTAATTGGATTCCAACATATTCTCCAATTTCTTTTGCATTTTCGATTAAGTTTTCTTGCTCAATCACATCTAAAACGGCCACAGCAGCAGCACAAGCTAAATGATTTCCTCCGAAAGTTGTTCCTAATAATCCGTAAGAAGCTTTAAATTCTGGAGAGATTAAAACTCCTCCGATTGGAAATCCATTCCCCATTCCTTTTGCCATCGTAATCAAATCTGCTTTGATACCAGAATGTTGATGTGCAAAGAATTTCCCTGAGCGTCCGTAACCACATTGAATTTCATCTGCAATTAAAACCACTCCATTTTCTGTACAAACTTTTCTTAATTCTTGTACAAACTCGTCAGAAGGTAAAATGATTCCTCCAACTCCTTGAATTGGTTCGTAAATTACCGCTGCAACATCTCCTCCAGCAATTACTTCTTTCACTTCATCAATGTTATATTCTACGAAAGATACTTTGTGATGAGAATTAAATGGAGCTACAATTTTTGGATTATCTGTTAGCGCAACTGTTCCTGAAGTTCGTCCATGAAACGCATCTTTGAACGCAATTACACGGTCTTTTCCTGTGTGAAAAGAGGCTAGTTTTACTGCATTTTCATTAGCTTCTGCTCCAGAGTTAATCAAGAATAAAGTATAATCTTCGTAACCTGATGCTTTACCTAATTTTTCTGCCAATTCTTGTTGAATCGGAATATTTACTGAGTTTGAATAAAACCCGATATTATTAATTTGTTCTGTTAATTTCTCAACATAATATGGATGCGAGTGACCGATAGAAATCACTGCGTGACCTCCATAAAGGTCCAAATATTCTTTTCCGTTTTCGTCCCAAAGAATACAATCTTTAGCTTTAACCGGAGTTACATTCATTAATGGATATACGTCAAATAGTTTCATTTAATAAGTTTTAAGTGATGAGTTTTGAGTAATGAGTTAAGCTATTGTTCTAATTTTATTTATTAATCCAATTAGCATTGCTTTAATTTCATTACACTCATCTGTTAATTTTGAATATTCTTCAATATTTATATAATTCAAATCTTTAGCTAGCAAAATAAAATATGTGACTTCATTCAAAGAGCCTAAAGAAATATTTAAAAATTGAGCAAAGTCTTTATTTGAGTTTCTTCCACAACCTTCTGCAATATTTGCTGGTATAGAAGATGATGCTCTTTTAATTTGAGAAATTAATCCAAATTGTTCTTCTTTTGGAAATTGATTTACAATTTTATATAAATCTAAAACCAAGAGATGTGAACGATTCCAAACTTGTAATTTTCTATAATCTTGCATACTCAAAACTTATAACTCAATACTCACAACTTTTTAAAACGCCACCGTTTTAAGATTAAGTCCTAAGTTTTCTTCCCAACCGAACATCAAGTTCATGTTTTCTACGGCTTGTCCAGAAGCTCCTTTTGTTAGATTATCGATGATAGAAGTGATTAACAATACATCGTCTTGTTTCTGGATATGTAAAAAACATTTGTTGGTATTTACGACTTGTTTCAATGCAATTGGTGCGTCAGAAACATGTGTAAAAGGTTCGTTTTTGTAATATTCGTTGAAGATATTTTTTGCTTCTTCTTCTGATAAATCAGATTTTAAATAAACACCTGCTAAAATTCCGCGCGCAAAATCTCCTCGCATTGGTAAGAAATATACTTTGTTATTGAAATCTTTTTCTAATTGATTCAATGTTTGGTAAATTTCTCCTTCGTGTTGATGCGTAAATTCTTTGTAGAAAGAAACGTTATTGTTTCGCCAACTAAAGTGCGTAGAAGCTGATAAACTTTGTCCAGCACCTGTAGAACCCGTTACAGCATTGATATGAATATCATTTTTGATTTCATTTTTCGCTGCCAATGGTAACAATGCTAATTGAATAGCTGTTGCAAAACAACCTGGATTTGCAATATTTTGAGCTGTTTTGATTGCTTCGCGATCTAATTCTGGTAAACCGTAAACAAACGTTCTATCTTCGAAAATGTGGTTCGCATTTAATCGAAAATCGTTACTCAAATCAATAATTTTTGTGTTGGCTGAGTATTTATTGTTCTGTAAAAACTCTGCCGATTTTCCGTGACCAAGGCATAAAAAAACGACATCAGCATTTTCGTCTATTTTATCCGAAAATAAGATGTCAGTTTCTCCAAACAAATCGTCGTGCACTTTGGTAACGGGGTTGCCTGCATTTGATGTACTGTACACAGACGAAATATTAACCATCGGATGATGTATCAATATTCTTAGCAGTTCGCCTGCTGTGTAGCCAGCACCTCCTACAATGCTTACGTTAATTTTGTTTGTCATTTGTTATGTTTTGCGCGTGTTTTTTTAAGGTATAATACCTATACTATATTTCTAAAATAAAGTGGGCTCGTTGGAATCCACTTTAAAGAATCAATTAATCGAAACTATGAACAATCTTTAATTGATTACCGAATATTTTGATGAAACCTCTTGCATCTCTACTGTCCCAAGCTTCGTTTTCTTCTCCATAAGTAGCGACTTTAGATTGCATCATATCATAAGGCGATTCTATTCCAATCATTGAGAAATGATAAGGATTTAATTGTACTTTCACTTTTCCTGTTACATGATTTTGAGAAGATTCTAAGAATGCTTCAATATCACGCATTACTGGATCCAAGTATTGTGCTTCGTGCAATAAGGTTCCGTACCAGTTTGATAACGAATCTTTGTGCAACAATTGCCATCTTGTAAGTGTATGTTTTTCTAATAAGTGGTGTGCTTTGATTAGTAAATAAGCTGCTGGCGCTTCGAAACCTACACGTCCTTTGATACCTAAAATTGTATCTCCTACGTGGATGTCGCGACCAATTGCGTATTCACCACCGATTTCGTTTAATTTTTGAATTAAAGCTACTGGAGATAATTTTTCTCCATCGAAAGCAGTTGGAATACCTTTCTCAAATTCAATTTCGATAACAGATGATTCTGTTCTTGATAATTGTGTTGGATAAGCATCTTCTGGCAACGCTTGGTTAGATGTTAATGTTTCAACTCCACCAACAGATGTTCCCCAAATTCCTCTGTTAATAGAGTATTTAGCTTTTTCCCAACTATAGTTTACACCATTTGCTTGTAAATATTCAACCTCTTGTTGACGAGATAATTTTTCGTCGCGAATTGGTGTAATGATTTTAGATTGTGGTGAGATAACTGCAAAAGCAACATCAAAACGAATTTGATCATTTCCTGCTCCTGTAGATCCATGTACAATGTATTCTGCATCTACATCTTTTGCATACTGAGCAATTGCAATTGACTGAAACATTCGTTCTGCACTTACTGATAATGGGTAAGTGTTATTTTTCAAGATGTTTCCGTAGATTAAGTAGCGAACACAATCGTTGTAATATTTGTCTGTAATATCAATTGTAACGTGTTTAGAAGATCCTAATTCGTAGGCACGTTCTTCGATATCTTTTAACTCTTCTGCCGAAAATCCACCAGTATTTACAATTACTGTATGCACTTCCATTCCTTGATCTTTTGTTAAGTTAACCAAACAGTACGATGTATCTAAACCTCCACTGTAAGCTAAAACTGCTTTGTTGCTCATTATTTGTTTATTTGTTTATATTGGGAATAATTCTTCTTAATTCATTGGTAACCTCTTCACGACTACTCTCTTCTTTCATTACGATTAATACCGTATCGTCTCCAGCAATTGTTCCAATTATTGTATTGAAATGTGTGTTGTCAATCTCAAAAGCGATTCTGTTTGCATAACCTGGTTTTGTTTTGATAACTCCCAAATTTTTAGAGAAAATCAAACTTGCATTTTCGTTATGTGTAACGGTTGCCGTTGGAACAGCACTTTCTGTAAGGCGATAAATGTATTGTCCCGAACTATTAGGAACTTTTGAAACTTTCAATTCGCGCAAATCTCTCGATAAAGTTGCTTGAGTAACTGTGATCTCTAAATCAATTAATTTTTTTAATAATTCGTCTTGATTACTTATTTCTTGATCTGTTATTAAATCTTTTATAATCTGGAATCTGTATTTTTTATTACTCATTTTGAATATTTATTCGAAATTTTATGCAAATATACTCATTTTAGACAAAAAAAAACCTTAGTTCGTATATTTATTCATTTTCTTTTTTTGATTGATTTGCCAATGCACGCTTAGCGTACTCGTCATCAAGGTTATCATAAACCAATCCTGTACAAATACAACGCTCACGATCATTTTCCATCAAGATGTGATAGTTTTTACAACTTTTACATCCATTCCAAAATTCATCCGATTGTGTTAATTCCGAAAATGTTACTGGCTTGTATCCTAATTTTGTGTTCATACGCATTACAGCTAAAGAAGTTGTAATACTAAAGATTTTTGATTTCGGGAATTTTGTACGTGACAATTCAAAAACAGCGTGTTTTATTTCGCGTCCAATTCCTGAACTCCTTAAATCTGTACGAACAATTAAACCTGAGTTTACGACGAATTTTTCTTCTTCGTACGTTTCTATGTAGCTAAACCCTGCTATTTGATCATCATCATCAAAAGCAATCACAGCATTTCCATTACGCATTTTGCGTTCAAGATAAACTGGATTTCGTTTAGCAATACCCGTTTTTCTCATACGAGCTGATTCTTCGTACCATTCGCACAACAATTCTGTGTACTTGGCATCATCTGCATTTGCTATTCTAACATACATAATTTAAGGGAAAGTCGATTAATAAAGAGGAATTGAGAAAAGATGACCTTTTGTCATCACACTTAAGTAAAATATGAGAAGCAAAAGGTGCGCTTTCATTGCGAAAGCTACTCTCATAATTGAGAAGAACAATTTCAGTAATTTCTTCCATTAATCAACAAGATATTCAGTTATTATACTGAGATGCAAAGTTAAATATTATATTTTTGTATCACCAAAAAAAAGCAAACAAAATTTACATATTTATTAAAATGTTGAAAATTATTAAAATAGGAGGCGGAATTATCGATAACGAGCAAGACTTAGAGCAATTCCTACAAACGTTTTCCGAAATTAAAGAACCAAAAATTTTGGTTCATGGTGGAGGAAAAGGTGCTTCGAAGATGTTAAATCAATTGGGAATCGAGCCTAAAATGATCGAAGGTCGTCGCATCACAGACAAACCAACATTGGATGTTGTGACAGGATTATATGCCGGAAATTTGAACAAATCTATCGTTTCTAAATTGCAAGAATTTGGATGCAATGCATTAGGTTTATCGGGTGCAGATGGTAATGCAATCAAAGGTTCTAAGCGTCCTGTAAAAACTATTGATTATGGTTTTGTTGGAGATTTGAATGATAAAAGCGTCAACAAAGAATTATTTCAATTATTAATTGACAACAATATTACGCCTGTTGTTTGTGCAATTACACATGACGGAAATGGACAATTGTTGAACACAAATGCAGATACTATTGCCTCTACAATTGCGGTTGCAATGTCACAAGAAAATGAAGTAGAGTTAAATTTCTGTTTTGATAAAATTGGTGTACTTCGTGATGTAAATGATGACACAACATTGATCCCAAAAATTAACGAAACTTTATATTTGCAGTTAAAAGAAGAAGGTGTAATTTTCGAAGGAATGATTCCGAAATTAGACAATTCATTCAAAGTAATCAATGCGGGTGTAAAAAATGTATGTTTGGTACACGCGCGAAACATTAACTCAGAGATTAAAACAATTTTATGTTAGAATTAGCTGTTCTCAAAAAGAAAGCTGTCGATTTGTTGTGTCAATTAATCGAAACTCAATCTTTTTCGAGTGAAGAAGATAAAACGGCCGATATTATTTTCAAGTTTTTAACTGATCATGGTGCAACGGCTCATCGTCAGAATAACAATGTTTGGAGTATTCATCCAAATTTTGATGAGAACAAAAAAACAATTTTATTAAACTCTCATCACGACACGGTAAAATTTGGTTCTTCTTGGACGTATGATCCATTGAAAGCAACGATAGAAGGCGATAAATTAGTAGGTTTGGGAAGTAACGATGCAGGAGCTTCTGCGGTAAGTTTATTGGCAACTTATATCAATTTCTTGAATGATGATTTACCATTTAATCTGATTGTCGCAATTACGGCTGAAGAAGAAAGTTCAGGCCAATTGAATGTTGCAAGTATTTTACCGAATCTACCAAAAATTGATTTGGGAATTGTAGGAGAACCTACGCAAATGGACATGGCAATTGCAGAACGTGGTTTGGTTGTGATGGACGTAAATGTAAAAGGAAAAACTGGACATGCTGCAAGAAATGAAGGTGTAAATGCTATTTACGAAGCAATTGATGTGATGAATTGGTTCAAAACTTATCAATTCGAAAGAGTTTCTGATATGTTAGGACCAGTAAAAATGACGGTTACACAAATTGAAGCAGGAAAACAACACAATGTAGTTCCTGATGAATGTCGTTTGGTTGTAGATTGTCGTGTAAACGAATTATATTCAAATCAAGAAGTCGTTGATATTATTTCGAGTTGTTTACCAAAAGCAGAAATTAAAGCACGTTCGTTGCGTTTAAATTCTTCACGTATTTCAGAAAATCATCCAATTGTACAAAAAGGAATCGAATTAGGTTGTACAACATATGGTTCGCCAACAATGTCGGATCAAGCAATGATGAATTTCGAAACGGTAAAAATGGGACCTGGAGATTCAGCTCGTTCTCATACACCAGACGAATATATTTATTTATCCGAAATAGAACATGGAATTGAACGATATACAAGTTTATTAAAAGATTTTACGTTTTAAATTAAGAATAAACTCTTATAATCGAAAAAGCATCTTCATACAATTGAAGATGCTTTTTAATTTTATCAAAACTGATAATTAAAACCTGCAAAACATAAAGATATGTTCTAAAAATTAAACACAAAAAAAGAGGCTAATTAATTTTAGCCTCTTTTTTTATATATGAAATTAAGTCTTACTCAATTTGCATTTTAACTGGAATGTTGAAATTCAACTTCGCAGCACGACCATCTTCTGTTTGAGCAGGTTTGATCGTTTTCCCTCTTTTTTGTTGACGTTGTGTAATACGCTCTAAAGCTTTTTTAGCTTCAGGACCTAACTTAGCATCACCCATTGGAGAAATTCCAACGATTCTACCTTCAGTGTCAATTTGGAAAGAAAGTTTAGCAGCTACTACACCAGATAAACCTTGACCAGCAGCGTCATTCGCAAAATCTTGCAACTCGTCTTGTAAATCTTGTGATAACTTTTTAGATAAACAGTCTGTTGCAGCTTGTTTACCTTTTGCAGCATCTTTCTCACAACCAGGATATACCGCCATTACAGCCGCTGTACGAGCAGTTACTGTAGATGGAGCTGCAGGTTCTGTACCTTTCCCTGGATTAGGAGTACTTGGTGTATCCTTTGGTGCTTCTTTTTTAGTATTTACTTCATTAGCACCTCCAGTTTGTGTTGTTGATTTTGGCCCTTCTCTATCTACTAAACCTAAATCTTTATCGGCCATTTCCTTTACTTCGACAATAGGCTCTTCTTTTTTAGGCTGAGCTTTAGGTTCTGGCATAACCACTCTAACCTGAGCTGTTTCTTCTTGATATCTTTGTTCTGGCTCTGGCTTTGGTGGCTCTGGTTCAACCACTTCTTCCTCTTTTGGAGGCTCAGGAATATTCAAATCCTCAAGCTGAACATCTACGACTACGTCTTCTGACTTTTTACTTTCAAACAAACCTGTTGCAGAAGCAATAAGACCAAAAGCTAAAATCGCAATTACTATAAATCCACGAATGAAAGCTTTCAATAATGTACTCTTCTCAGTCATTCTCATGTCATAAGCTCCATACGCTTTATTTCTACCTTCAAATACAATCTCGTCTAAGGATTTTAGTTTGTTGTTATTTTCTGACATTTTAATTCTTTTAAATTTAACAATTAAACTAATTATTTACCTACTTTTTCGTCGAACACTTTTTGTTCAAAAGGTGCAACAGGTACGATTCCGTAACGAGTAGACTTTGTAATTTCCATTTCATCTAAGATAGTTACTAAATTATCATACGTAGCATCATCCATAGGTTTGATAATTACAGTAAACTTATCTTTATCTGCTCTACCTTGTGCTGCTGTAATAACATCACGAATTTTAGAGTAGTCAGTTTCATTTAGAGTTCCTCCGTTTAATCCTGCCTGATCTTGTTGATGCCAAAATAACTTATTATCCTTTCCAATTAAAATTGATATAGAATTATTCAATTTTATTTCTGGTTTATCAGTTGGATCTAATTTGTCAATTTTTGGAGGCATATTCAAGTTCATTACATTTGGTTTGATCGATGTCGCCGCAAACATAAAGAAAGTAATTAATAAGAAACCTAAATCAACCAAAGGAGCCATATCGACTTTCGTCGAATTCTTTTTGGAACGGACTTTCTTTCCGCCACCGTCATCGTGACTTTCTATTTGTGCCATTTTCTAATTTCTTAATAATTATTCTTGAGATGTAATTAACTGGAACTTATTCATATTTTTCATTTGCAATTGTTGAATCAAATTCTTGAATTGAATATATTCAGATTTTTGATCCCCTTTAATTGCCAAGAAAATATCTGGGTTCACTTCTTTTGCTTCAAATACCCAATCAATTAATTCTTGATTTTTGTTCGGTATCGTATCTAATGGAATACCTGGATGATATGATTGTTGTTTATCAGTAGACTGATTCAAATAATTTCTCATCTCTTTCATTGGTACACCAAACTCTACTATGCTTTTGAATGCATTCTTTTCAGCATCTGTAAACTTTACTCCGTACTTATCACCCATTCTTTCTAATGTAGGAATACGATCTTTTTCTTCTAATCCGAATAAGAACTTACCTTCACCATCAATTTTAATGATCATCATGTTTTCAGCAGCCATTTTTTGGTTCGAAACAGATGTTGGTGTTACGACAGGAACAACTTCAGGTTCTCTAAAGTTAGATGTCAAAATAAAGAAAGTTAACAAAAGCCAAGCCATGTCAGACATAGCTGTTAAGTCCATCGAAGGACCTCTTCTTTTTGGTTTTACTCTTGCCATTTTCTCTGTATTATTAATTAATATTCTAAATTGTTTGTTGTTTGATTTTGTCCTTATACTATCCTTCTAAGGCTTCGTCAATTGAATATTAATTGTGAGCAGAGAAAGATTGTTGGATACTCATTCCTACTTCGTCAATTTTGAATGTTAAATCATCAATTTTAGAAGTTAAGAAAGCATACATAATAATAGCGAATGCAGAAGCACCAATACCCATACCTGTATTAATTAAGGCTTCGGCAATACCTACTGATAATTGAGCTGCATCTGGAGATCCTCCTCCTTCACCTAATGCGAAGAATGCTTTAATCATACCGATTACTGTACCCATTAAGGCAATTAACGTACCTACAGAAGCAATTGTAGAGATAATAGTCATGTTTTTCTCTAATGTTGGCATTTCTAATGTAGTCGCTTCTTCTAACGTTTTACCTAATTGAGCTAATTTTTGCTCTTTGTTTAACGTTGTGTCGTTTTCTAAAGCTTTGTAAGTTGTTAAACCTTCTTTAACTACGTTACCTACAGCTCCTTTTTGTTTGTCACATAATTCGATTGCTTTGTTAACTTCATTTTTGTTTAATAAAGCACGAATGTCATTTACAAACTTCTCAGCAGATCCAGTTCCTTTTGCTTTGTTTAAAGCGATAACACGGTCAATTGAGAAAACGATTACCATAAAGAAGAAAGACATTAAGAATGGAATAATCACCCCTCCTTTATGAATAATTCCTAAAAAGTTTAAAGGATTACCTTTTTCTACATCTCCTCCTTCGAAATTACCTTCTGCTCCAAATACAAACTTGAAGATCCCCATTGCGATTGCAATTAAAATGATCATAGTAATCACAGGGTTAAGACCTCCCTTTTTAGTTTTAGCTGGTACTGTTACATTCTTTTCCATTTACTAATTCTTTTAAATATTATGATTTTTATTAATGTGGGTGTAAATTAAGTGAAAATTTTTTAATTCTTCTAAATTTTTTACGTTGTTATCATATTAAATTTTCAATCTACTTGAAATCAATAGAATTTTTTACTGATTTGACAATTAAAAAATAATCAAAACAATATATCTAATATTAAACAATGTATAATTTTATTAAAATCAGCCTTTCCACAAAAAATAACCTATCGCAAATTTATTCAATAATTATACATATTTATATTTTTTTTTAAGAATTAAATTATTATTTTGACTTTTGCACTTCAATAATTATAAATGCTATGAAAGTTTGTATTGCCGAAAAACCTAGTGTTGCTAAAGATATCGCCAAAGTAATTGGTGCGAATCAAAAGCACGATGGATACTATGAAGGAAATGGATTTCAGGTCACTTGGACTTTCGGACACTTGTGTACATTAAAAGAACCGCAAGATTATACACCTGAGTGGAAAAGCTGGGATCTTAATTATTTGCCAATGATTCCGCAAAGTTTCGGAATTAAATTAATTGCAGATAAAGGTGTCTCGAAACAATTTCATATCATCGAAAAATTAGTCACGAACGATCAAGTCGACGAGATTATAAACTGTGGCGATGCTGGACAGGAAGGAGAATTGATACAACGTTGGGTTTTACTTAAAGCGCGTGCTAAAGCGCCAATGAAGCGTTTATGGATTTCTTCGTTGACAGAAGAAGCAATTAAAGAAGGTTTTGATAATTTGAAAGATGGAGAAAAATATTTCAATCTTTTTTCTGCAGGACAAGCGCGTGCAATTGGCGATTGGTTACTAGGAATGAACGCTACACGATTATTTACCAAAAAATTTGCGCCGCCAAAAACAGTTCTTTCTATTGGTCGTGTGCAAACACCTACATTAGCAATGATTGTACAGCGTCAAAAAGAAATCAATGCGTTTATTATTGAGGAATATTGGGAATTGAAAACGATTTTCAAAGAAGTAGAGTTTAATGCGACAATACCTCGTTTAAAATCTGAAGAAAAAGCCAAACAAGGTTTAGATTTCATCAAAAATCGAGAGTTTGAAATCATTGATTTCGATGTAAAAGAGGGTCGTGAAAAAAATCCTCGCCTATTCGATTTAACTGCTTTACAAGTAGAAGCGAATAAAAAATATGCGTTTTCGGCAGAAAATACCTTAAAATATATACAAAGTCTTTACGAGAAAAAATTTGTGACCTATCCTCGTGTTGATACCACTTATCTTTCGGAAGATATTCACCCTAAAGTTCCTGGAATTTTAAATAAATTAACCGCTTATCAAAATTTGATTGCCCCTTTGATGGCACAACCAATTCCGATGTCGAAAGCAGTTTTTGATAATACAAAAGTAACCGATCACCACGCTATTATTCCTACAGAAATCTTTCCACAAGGTTTATCGAACGAAGAAAAACGTATCTATGATTTGGTTGCACGACGTTTTATTGCTGTTTTTTATCCAGAGTGTAAAGTTGCCAACACAACTGTCGAAGGAAAAGTTGAAAATAATGGAAAAGACGGTCAACTTTCTGCTATAAATTTTAAAGCAACGGGAAAACAAATTCTCGAAATGGGTTGGCGCGAAGTCTATGCAAAAGATAAAAAGGAAGACGAAAAAGATGAGGAAAAAATAATGCCGATTTTTGAGATTGGTGAAAAAGGTCCTCACGAACCATTTATTCACAAAGGAAAAACAACTCCGCCAAAACATTATACAGAAGCGACTCTATTACGAGGAATGGAAACTGCTGGACGACAAGTGGATGATGAAGAAATGCGCGAATTGATGAAAGAAAATGGAATTGGTCGACCTTCTACGCGTGCAAATATTATCGAAACCTTGTTTCGTAGAAAATACATAGAAAAGAAAAAACGTAATATTATCGCCACACAAACTGGTATTGATTTGATTGATACCATTCAAAATGAATTATTAAAATCTCCTGAATTGACGGGTGTTTGGGAACGAAAACTTCGTTTGATTGAAAAAGGTGAATACGAATTAGAACAATTTAAGCAAGAATTGATTGAAATGGTTTCGAAACTAACATTTGATGTAAAAAATAGTTACTTCAGACCAATCGCTTCTCATCAGAATTCAGTTCAAATAGCTGAAAAACCTAAAAAGGAACGTAAACCGAAAGAAGAAATTAATCTGGAAGATGCAACTTGTCCAAAATGTAAAACACATAAATTAGTCAAAGGAAAAGCCGCTTATGGTTGTGCAAACTTTGCAGCATGTGGATTCAAAATTCCGTTCGAGTTTATGGGTAAAAAATTAACTGATAAACAAATTTTGGATTTGTTAACCAAACAAAAAACTGGAAAAATGGCTGGCTTAATCAATCCTGAAAATGGAGAAAAAGTTACTGGTAAAGCTATTTTAGGAATGAATTTCGATTTAGAATTTGAAGAAATGTAAAAAAAATAAAGCGAGTTTCGAAATTCGAAACTCGCTAATTATATTTCTCTAACGTTTCTTTCAAAATTGTTTTGACTTTTTCTTTCAATTTTTTAGGTTCGATAATTGTAACTGAACGACTCATAGAAAGAATTTCGCTGATAAAATCTTCGGTCAAAAATAGTTCTAAACCAATTAAAACTTCATCGTTTTTAGTTTCTAAAATTTGTTGGGATTCGTGCAAAGGCAAAGATTCTAAATAGGCCGCTTGTTTTTTGGTCACAGAAAGCACTATTTTTTCTGGTTTTTCTGAACTTGGAACAATAATCCCGAACGAATATTTGTACTTATCATTGTAATTAAACTCGATATTATCATCAATTTTATCTCTAAGAATCAAAACTTTATTCATTCGTTCCAAACCAAAATTTTTGACAATTCCTTTATCATCCGCAATCAAATACCATCGGTTATTGTGCTCTCTAATTGCAATTGGAGAAACTTTACGAATCGTTTCTTTTTCCTCTCCAAATTTTTGATAATGAAATTCAATTTTCTTTTTTCCTTGAATTGCTTGTACAATATCTGGTAAAAATTCGGCGCGTTTTGGTTTTCTTTTTTCCAAATACACAATCGATTCGAGCGAATTTGTCAATTTCAAAGCAGAAAAACTATTAATTTCTTCTAAAGTTTTCAGAAATAAATCAGAGCTATAATCGTCTTGAATAATATAATATCCACGCTGACTGCGACTATACATTATATCAATTCCCAATATATTTCTGATTTCTTGAATATCGCGCTGTAATGTACGTTTAGAGAAATTAAACTCTAATGTATCATCATTAAGTTGAAGCATTTCAAATTCTCTTTCCAAAAAACGCTCTAAATCTTCATAAGAACAATATTTTTGTTGTGATAATTTACGAACAATATTGAAATAACGCGCGATATAACCTTGTTTTGACATTGAATTGGAAGTGTTTGAGCAAACTTAAGTTATCTGTAATTAAAAACAAAAAAAAGTAACATTTCATTACAAAATGTTACTTTTTCTTCATTAATAAAAATGAAATATTCGAAAAAACGGATTCTATTTTTTAGATTTTTTTACTTTTGTTTTTGCATCTTTCGTAGCTGCTTTTACATCTTGTACCGCCGCTTCTATTGTTGTTGTAGCTGAGTCTACCGTAGCTGCCGCTGAATCTACTACTACTTCTGATGTTATTTCAACTGGAGTTGTGCTATCTTCAACTTTCGCTGTTTCGATGAAATTAGAAAGTTTATCAACAATTTCTGCGTTAGAAGTTGGTTCATTCTTCACTTTTACGCTTAAGAAAATTGATGGTGCAGCATTATCTTGAATATAATTTGATTCGTTTTGATAAACTCCGTCATTTTTAACAGCTGTTGAATTTAAGTTTTCTGTTAACTCTTTTGCTACTTTAACTGTTTCGTTAAATGCAACATTTTGTTTAAAAACAACTGCGGCAACTTTATTTGTATTATCATCAGTTTTTTCAAAATTTAATGTCATGATTAACTCAGGTTTTAAACTATCGATGATTGATCTTTTCTCTTCATCTTTTAATCCTTTCGTTAAATCTTTCCATAAAAGAACCTGAACATTTTCTTTATTCAAAGATTCTAACTTTGTTTTAAATTCTGATGCGATATTTGTTCCTGATTCTACAGCGATATTATCTACAATATCTAAAATAACAACTTTTGGAGCATCTTCTACAACTTTATTTGTAATTTCTGTTGTAGGAACTTTTATTTCATTTTTTGTAGTAAAAGAGAAAGAAACTAACCCTATTGCTACGATTCCTAATACTTGCGTCAATTTTTTCATAATAAATGTGTTTTGTTTAAAAATGATACTTTTTAAATAGTTAGTACATGAATAAGCTTTGCAGACACTGTTCCGAAAACTCTTAATTAATCCTAATAAATGTTATAGTTTTCTTAATTGACTGATTTTATAAGGGATTCAGAGGAGTTAAATTTATCATTTTTCAAAATTTAGAAAATATAAAACATAAAAAAAGCTCAACTAAGTTGAGCTTTTATATTATTTACATGCAGCAATTATCTGCACAAAATCATCATATTTTAATGAAGCACCACCAACAAGACCACCGTCGATATCTGGTTGAGCAAAAATTTCGTTCGCATTCTGTGCATTTACACTTCCTCCGTACAAAATACTTGTATCATTCGCGACTTCTACGCCAAATTCATCCTTCAAAACTTTACGAATAAATGCATGAATTTCTTGCGCTTGCTCTGGTGTAGCTGTTTTTCCTGTTCCAATTGCCCAAACTGGTTCGTAAGCAATAATCAAACGAGAAAGATCTTCTGGTTTTTGTGCAACTAAAGCATCCATTAATTGAGTTTTTACAACCTCAAAGTGTTTATCAGCTTCACGTTCTTCTAATTTTTCTCCAACACAAAGAATTGGATTAATTTGATATTTAAAAGCTTGTTTCAATTTTTCAGCAATCACAATATCCGTTTCTCCTTGGTATTCTCTACGCTCAGAATGTCCAATTATAGCGAAATCTAATCCGATACTATCCAATTGTTCTGCAGAAATATCTCCTGTATACGCTCCTTTTTCGTGAGCAGAAATATCTTGCGAAGAAATCTTAACATATTGCTCATCTACAGCTTCTAACAATGTTTGTAAATAAATAGAAGAAGGCGCAATTATAACTTGTGCAATTGGATGATTATCTGCCACCCAAGCATTAAGGTTTGTTGCTAAATGAATCGCTTCTTCATAATTTAAGTTCATTTTCCAGTTTCCTGCTACTATTCTATCACGCATAAAAAAGTGTATTTTATTTGATTTTGGTTTTAATATTTACTGCAAGATAATTATTTATCGTGAAATTATTACTGATTTATTTTATGCGAACGCGCGGATCTAAAATTCCGTAAAGAATATCGACCAAAATATTAATCACAATAAACATCACAGCAATCACTAAAACAGCTCCCATCACAATTGGTAAATCTAATGTATTTAATGCATTTACGATTTCTTTTCCTAAACCATTCCAACCAAAAACAAATTCCACAAAAACAGAACCTGCCAACATCGAAGCGAACCAACCAGAAATTGCTGTAACAACAGGATTCAGCGCATTTCGTAATGCATGTTTTGTAATCACCGTTTTTCTTGAAAGTCCTTTTGCAAAAGCTGTTCGAATATAATCTTGGTTCAAAACTTCTAACAACGAATTTCGTGTTAATTGCGTAAAAACGGCTAACGGACGAGATCCTAATGTAATCGCTGGAAGAATAAGATTTTTCAACATCAAATGTTTTCCTTCTCCCAAATCATCCACTTCATAGAGACTTCCAATCATATTCAGTCCTGTAATATCATGCATCAAAAACGCAAAAATATAGGCAATGATAATCGCCGAAAAGAAAGACGGAATACTCATACCAAAGCTTGTTACTACCAACAAAACTCTGTCAATCCATGTATCTTTCATCAAAGCAGAAACAATTCCCAACGCAACACCAATTATCGTTGCAATAATGATGGCTGCAATTGCCAAAACCATTGTATTTGGTAAAGTTTCGCCAATAATTGTACTGACGCTTTTTCCTTGTTTTTGAAAAGATTCACGTAAATAAGGCGTTTTCAAAACCATTTCATTTGTTCCGAAATCCATCAATTTTGTGTAATTGTATTTATCAGAACTTAATGAAGTATATGTTGTATTGTTTTCGTCTATATTATGAAATGAAATCGGCGATAAATCATTTATATAAAAAGCATATTGTTTCCATAAAGGTTGATCTAAACCTAAGTTTTTTCTAATTTGAGCCAATTGTTCAGGATCTTCTTTTTGATCAAGCATCATACGCGCAGGATCTCCAGGAAGAACAGAAAACAATAGAAAAACTACAGTCACAACACCAAAAAGCGTTAGAAATCCGTAGAAAATTTTATTTAAAATATAATTAATCACTTTTTAAAATAATTCTTCTAATCGATTAATTGATGGAAAATCGTTGTCATGATATTTCGCTTTTACCGTTCCTTTTTCTAAAATCATCACACCAGGATTTGAACGAATAATTGTTTTCATCGTTGTTTGATCCATGAAACAATTCTCTAATTCTAAACCTTTAATTGGATTGTTCGAAACCGCTGACACAACAAAACCTTTTGCTTTCGCTTCCTTTCCTAAAGTATTTAATTTCGCAATTTGTTCCTCATTTACCTTTTCAACAAAAGGAATGACAAAAACAATCGCTTTCGAGGCATTTAAAATTTCAGAAGTTTTATCAACACCATTGCAATCAAAATTAAAATCGTGAATTGGTGGTTCGTAACCTTTTTTCTCTACAATTGTACGCGTTTTATCCGCTTCAATTACCCAAGGTGTTCCATGTTTGTACCACTTATCATCCGCAATATATTGTGCATCATCAATTTCTACAACCTTTCCATCTACACTATTTTTCATGGTGTAAATCGTTTTATACGTTGTTGGTTTCAAACCTAATTCTTGCGGAGACTTCATTCCTTCAATCAAATTTTTGCCAACTGCATAAGGTCTAAAATCAATGATTGGTAAATGATTAATTCCAATATAAGCAATAATTGCAGAACCTAAAATTGTAATAAAATTAATCGCATAATTCGCTTTTTCGACGAATAATGGTTTGATATATTTTTGACCAATCACTAAAACAATTATCAACATCAAAAGCACAACATCTTTGTAAAATGATGTCCAAGGTTCTAATTTTAGCGCATCACCAAAACATCCACAATCGGTTACTTTATTGAAATAAGCTGAATAAAATGTCAAAAATGTAAAGAAAATAATCGTTAACAATAAAGCTATTGTTGTAAATCTTTTCCAAACGCCAAGCAATAATAAAACGCCTAAAACTATTTCAAAAAGTGAAAAGAAAGTTGCCAAAGGCAAACTCAAACCTTCTAAAAATGGAATGTTAAGAACTGTTGGCGAAAAATATTCTTCTAATTTGAAACTTAACCCAATTGGATCTACATTTTTTACAAATCCAGAAATTATAAAAATAACTCCAACTATAATTCGGGCAAATTGAACTAAATACCTCATGAAGCTTTCTTTTCGTTAATTAAAATCATTGCGAAAATCGAATAATTAATCATATCCAAATAATTTGCATCTAAACCTTCAGACACAATTGTTTTTCCTTTATTATCTTCGATACTTTTTGTGCGCAAAACTTTCTGATAAATTAAATCTGTGATCGAACTTACACGCATATCTCTCCAAGCTTCACCGTAATCATGATTTTTTTTCATCATCAAATCGTGCGCAATTGTTGCATATTTATCATAAAATTCGATAGCTTGTTCGTCTGTCAAATCTGGCTGATCTGCAAAACCAAGTTCCAACTGAATCAATGCCATAATCGAATAATTAACGATTGCCACAAATTCTCCTTCTTCGTCTTCATCAACCAAACGCTCCGCTGCTTCTTGCAACGTACGAATACGGTTTACCTTGATAAAAATTTGATCTGTTAAAGACGGCAAACGCAGTACACGCCAAGCTGGACCGTAATCTTGTAATTTTTTTGTATATAAATCTCGACAAACAGAGATGATTTCTTTAAATTGAATTGAGGTATTTTTCATAATTTCGTTTCGATTTCAAAAATAATTGAAATTGCTTAAAGAACTTCTAAGATATGACAATTAATTGTAATGGTCGTTTGATTGATTTGAACGAGCCTAAAATTATGGGAATTTTGAATACAACGCCAAACTCTTTTTACGATGGTGGCAGTAATCAATCGATGAATTTGATTTTAGAAAAAGTTGAAAAACACTTGTCCGAAGGTGCCGATATGATTGATGTTGGTGGTTATTCGACAAAACCTGGAGCAGAAAATATTTCGGAGCAGGAAGAAATTGATAGAACTGCACCAATTATCGAAAAAATTATTGAAGAATATCCAGAATTGATTATTTCGATTGATACTTTTCGAGGAAATGTTGCACGTGAAGCTGTAAAAGTTGGTGCTTCTATTATAAATGATGTTTCGGGTTGGGAGTTAGACGAAAATATGTTTGATGCAATCAAAGAACTTCGAGTTCCATACATTTTAATGCATATGAAAGGAACGCCAAAAACAATGCAAAATAATCCTGAATATGCAGATATTACGCTGGAAGTAAACGAATATTTTTCCAAAAAAATTGCGCAATTAAAAGCTGCAAAAGTGAATGATATTATTTTAGATCCTGGTTTTGGTTTTGCAAAAACATTGGATCATAATTATGAATTATTCAATAAAATGGAAGCTTTAGGTTTTGAAGGTTTTCCTTTGCTGATCGGAATTTCGAGAAAATCGATGATTTATAATTTATTCGAAACAACTCCGCAAGAAGCTTTAAACGGAACTTCTGTCCTGAATATGGTTGCGTTACAAAAAGGTGCAAAAATTTTGCGTGTGCACGATGTAAGAGAAGCAAAAGAAACCTTACAAATTTTCCAAAAATTGAATCAAAAATAAATAAGAAAGCCACTAAAAAGTGGCTTTTATTTTTAATCAATGATTTTACTATTTGGAAAGAAAACTTTGAACGTATCAACAATATTGATATCCGAAGTCAAAATTTGCCAATGTGAATCTTTCACAAATTCAAACACAACTTCGTTGTCGTATAAATTTTCATCCTCAATATTTACATGCAAATTATTTTCTTTTCTATCTCCAATAATCAACGCCTCCGTTACATGTTCCATTTTATAACACAAACTTTCTAACTGATCATATTCCACAAAAATTCCGTCTTGTTGATCAATCACTTCTTGCAATTCGAAAACCGAATATTCGTCCGTTTCACTTTCACCATCAACCCAAAGAATTTTCCAAAAATAATCCTGTATATCTTTTATTGGAGCAATCACCTCTTCCATTCGTTGAATTTGGTTTTCGTCTTCTCCGTAAATTTCTATTTTATAAGTTTCCATATCTATTACAAAATTAAAAAAGTAACTTCAAACGGAAGTTACTTTTTTACAATTTTATACTTTTTCTAACTCATGTTTCACACGTTTTTCAGATTTGATATCCATAACCTGAATCGATTCTTTGCTAAAAATCTTGAACGAATGTTCATGTTTTTCTAAGAGAAAATCATAAGGTCCTTTTGGTGCAATTAATTTCACTAAAACTGGCGCAGTTTCTAACGAGATAAACACAAGAGCTATAAAAATAGCTGCAGTCCCTAAAATTGGATTATTAACTGACAATTCGTCTAAAGCCTGCATACGTGCAGCAAAACCATTGTAATTCTCTTCGGTTGGTTTAGCCGCATCAATTTCTTTTTCTTTTGCAACATTCAATCGATCTAATTCTTTATTAATTTCAGCTAAACGAGGCGCAGATTGTTGAATATAAGTTTCGATTTCGGCAGCTTTTTGTTTTTTCAATTCTGCTTTTCGTTTTGCATTTGGTCCATAACCTTCGCGTCCAGTTGTTGTTTCAGTTTGTGTACCCACAACTTCTTTTTCCAATTCGATAGAAGCAGAATTATACTCGTTTCTTAATTTATCAATTTCTGCATAAATTTCTTTTCGTTCATTCGAAAAAGGCGTTCCCAATTCAGCATAACGCGCATCAATTCCTTTTTGTAATTCCGTTTTATTTCGATTGACAATAATATTTAATTGCTTGTTAATTTCTTTCTCGAAAATTTTTAATTCTAACGGTTTCGAAATCACAATACCTAATAAAATTGCAACCAAAATACGTGGCAAAGCAATAAAAAACTGACGAAAAAATCCACCTGACTTTTTCATTGATGTGACAATATATCGGTCAAGATTAAAAATCATTAATCCCCACAACAAACCAAAACCTGTTGCTGCATATATATTATCAAAAACAGTATTCAGCGCATATCCAGCAGACAAAGCCGCCAAAATTCCTGTAAATAATATGACACCTCCAATACCAACATGTTTGTTGATATCTGTTGGTGTTTTTTTCAAGAGTTCAAGACTACTCCCTGAACAGATGATTAAAAATTTCTGTAGTCCATTCATTTTGCAAATATAGTACTTTGTATAACATATTATTAAATATCGTGCCAAAAAAAGCTGACAATCAAATTGTCAGCTTATATTTTCAAAAAATTTACTTAAACAAAATTAAGCTTGTTTTTCGATTTTAATTCTCCATCCATAAGGATCTTCTGCTAATCCGTATTGAATATCTTTTAATTTCTTTTTCAATTGTAATGCAAAAGAATCTTCTTCAGCTAAAGTTGGTAATTGAGCACGCTCTTCACCAAATCCAACTGCATCGTATTGTGTAATTACAACAGCAGTTCCACATCCAAATACTTCTTTTAATTCTCCTGATTTGTAAGCATCATACAATTCTTGTACTTCTACAGGACGTACTTCTACTTCATATCCACTATCTTTTGCTAAAGTTAAAACAGAATCACGTGTTACTCCGTTCAAAATACGCTCAGACGTTGGCGCTGTTAAAATTTTATTTCCGATACGTACCATCACATTCATTGTTCCTGCTTCTTCAATGTATTTATGCTCGATAGAATCTGTCCAAATTACTTGATCATAACCATCTTTTTGAGCTTCAGAAGTTGGAAAGAAAGATCCTGCGTAGTTTCCTCCACATTTTGCAAAACCAACACCTCCCTGAGCTGAACGACTATAATAATCAGCAATTTTTACTGATAAAGGTTTGTCGTAATAATTAGGAGCATAAGCTAATAAAATTGCAAAAATATATTCGTTAGATGCTCTTGCAGAAACCGCTTCTTCTGTTGCGAACATTACTGGACGAATATATAATGACGTTCCGTAATCTTTTGGTACCCATTGACGATCGATATCAATAATCGCTTCTAAACCATCAATAAAAATTTCTTTCGGAATTTGAGGCATATTAAGACGTGCCGCAGATAAATTAAAACGCTCGAAGTTTTTCTCTGGACGGAAAATAAATACTTCTTCGTTATCATTTTTGTAGGCTTTCATTCCTTCAAAAATTGTTTGACCATAATGGAAAGACATCGCTGCTGGAGTCATTGAAATTGGTCCGTAAGGAACAATTTTTGGCTCATCCCATTTACCATCTTTGTAATGCGCGATCAACATGTGATCTGTAAACTCTTTCCCAAAAGTAGTAGAGTTAAAAACTGAATCGTTAAATTTTGATTCAGCAATTTTTTCTATAATCATTTTATGATATATTTTGTTTGTGCTTATCAAAGGTACATTTTATTTGCACTTTTTCATAATAAATATCATAACTTTCGACGATGAAAAGAATTATTCAAGAAACGGAAGATGGATCTAAAACTATCTATATTGAAGATTGGGATGAATCTTATCATTCTAAGCATGGCGCTGTACAAGAGGCTTTTCATGTATTTATAAAAAATGGATTTCATCATTTTACAGAAACAAAAAATCCTATAAAAATTATAGAAATTGGATTAGGTACGGGACTTAATTCTTTCATTACTTTGATGGAAGCTGAAAAACATAAAACTCCAGTGCAATATGTTGGAATTGAAAAATTTCCAGTTTCTGATGAAGAATTTGAATTGGTGAATTATTTTGAAAATGTTTTCAAACTTTATCCGGAATTTGAACATCGAAAAGAAGAATTTTTAGATTATTATCAACAATTATTTCATTCGAATTGGGAAAATTGGCATAAAATTTCTCCCTATTTTGAAATTAAAAAAGTAGAAGAAGATTTTTTCAATCTGAAAAACATCAACGAAAATAATTTTGATTTGGTTTATTTTGATGCATTTGGTTCTCGTGTTCAACCAGAATTATGGGAAAAAGAATTGTTAGAAATTGTTGATTCTTTAACTAAAAAATCTGCCATTTTTACTACTTATGCAGCGAAAGGAACCATAAAAAGAGGATTGAAAGATTTGGACTATATTGTACAAAAACGTCCTGGACCTCCAGGAAAACGTGAAATGATGGTTGGTTTGAAAGACTTTCCATTTGTCAAATAATCTGCTTTATCATTAATTATAAAAATCGTAAATTTGCAGCTGAAAACAATTTGATGTTTTCTACATTTTTTTATGACAAATTATATCGAATATAAATTTAAAGTTGCGGAAGTAGAGCCTTTTAATGAAATTATTATTGCAATGATTTCTGAACTACCCTTTGAAAGTTTTGTTGAAAACGAAGAAGGTTTTGATGCTTACATGCCAAAAACTGACGAAAATATTGACCAAGTAAAAGAAGTGATTGATTCTATCGAGAATATTGATTTTTCTTATACGCGTCAAGAAATTGAACAACAAAATTGGAATGCAACTTGGGAAGAAAATTTCACGCCAATTTTAGTGAATGACCAATGTTTGATTCGTGCAGAATTTCACGAAACAGTTGAAAATATTCCGTACGAAATTATCATTCAACCAAAAATGTCTTTTGGGACTGGACATCACTCTACAACACATTTGATGGTAGAATATATCTTGGAAACTGAATTTACAGGAAAAGATATTTTGGACATGGGCTGTGGAACGTCAATTCTTGCAATTTTAGGAATGAAACGTGGTGCAAATTATGCAGAATGTATCGATATTGACGAGTGGGCTGTGGAAAATTCTATCGAAAATGGAAAACGAAATGGTGTTAGTTTAGATGCGAAAATGGGTGATAATTCACTTTTGGGAAGCAAACAGTTTGACATTATTTTAGCGAATATCAACAAAAATATTTTAATCAGTCAAATTCCTTCTTACATCAATGTTTTGAATGAAAATGGTGATTTATTTTTAAGTGGATTGATGGAGCAAGATTTTGATGATATCTTAGCTTTTTGTACAGAAAATGGTTTGAAATTTGTATCTAAAAAACAACGAAATGAGTGGATTGCGCTACATTTCAAAAAATAAAATGATATGACAAAATACGCAACGCAACCCATGTGGGAAACGGAAAAAGATTCGGCTGTTGATGTATTGGAACAGGAATCACACAAATATCAAATTATTGTTTACAATGATGATGTGAATACTTTTGATTGGGTAATCGAATCGTTGATTGATGTTTGTGAACACACGCCAGAGCAAGCGGAACAATGTTCTATTTTGATTCACTACAAAGGTAAATGCGAAGTCTTGACGGGTGAATTAGAAGATTTAAAACCTCGATGCACAGAATTATTGAACCGAGGTTTAAGTGCAGAAATTATTTAGAATTTCTTAATAATCATATAAAGCAAAATCAGAATCGTCTAATGTTACATTGGACGATTTTTTGTTTTGATCACTCACTATATACGAATCATAGATCTTCTCGTAAACATGATTTTCTGTTTTTGTATCCACAACTTCTGTAGATTTTTCTGTAGAATTAATCACAAAAGGAGTTACAACCAATGCTAATAGCAATATACAAGCAGCAGCCCACCAAATATTGAAATGTACAACTTTTGTTTCTTTTTTATCAATAGTTTTCGATAAAATTGACTGTTCTAAATCGTCAAAATAATTAGTAGGGGTTGTATAATTTTCCTTTTGTTTTAAGCTTTTAAAATAAATTTCATCTTCTAAATTCTTAAAATAATTCTCTGGAACCTTAAAATTATTTTTTAATCCATTTTCTTTCATATCATTCATAAGACAAAAAAAAGTTAAAAAGGTTTAATCTTCATCCTCTAAAAATTCTTTAATTTTTGTAACTGCATGATGATAAGACGCCTTTAGCGCACCAACAGATGTTCCTGAAATTTCAGAAATTTGTTCATATTTCATTTCATCATAATATTTCATCATAAATACTACGCGCTGCTTTTCTGGCAAACTTGCAATCGCTTTTTGTAGTTTCAACTCAATTTCATCACCTGTAAAATACTCATCCGTAGATAAATCATCTGCAATATTCATCGAATAATCTTCAAACGAAACATTTTGTTCTTTAGCATTTTTATGAATAAAATTGATGGTTTCGTTAAAAGTAATCCTAAAAATCCATGTCGATAATTTTGATTCATTTTTGAATGAATTCAAATTTTGATAGATTTTTATAAAAACATTTTGAGCAATATCATCTGCGTCTTCATGAATCAAAACCATACGACGAATTTGCCAATAAACTCTCTGATGATAATCTTTTACAAGAAGTTTAAAAGCCTGTTCCCAATCCTTATCTAAAATGTGATCTAATATTTTCTGATCCAATTAAGTAATATTAAGCTGTAAAGCTATTAAATTTCAAATGATAAACTTCTAATAATTTTGAACATAGTTTATATTTTATATTTTTTTTATGAAATCAAATCCATATTCCACATATACTTAAGTATGAACCTATCAATAAAAGTATATTTCTATTGAAAAATTTATTTGGGCATTCACTCGCTCTATTCCTCGTATTTATACAATCTCCCTCAATTATCTCTTAATAATTCAATAACAAGAAATGTAAATCGCTCGGTCGGGCTATCCGTTGCAATCTTTTGTAGAATAAAATTCTATTACAAGTAAGAAAATCCAATTTCTACAAAAGGATTTAGACTACTCTCCCTAACGCTGGTTGTAAGTTCTGAGTTAGTTGCAAAAAGGAAGCTTCCTTTTTATCAAGAAGAAGCTTCTAGTTGACTAATTAGAAGCTCTTGTTGGATGAAAGCAAGCTTCTTGTTTTATAAAACATAGTCTGGAGATGTGGTAGCTTACATTTTACTTTGTACATTTTACAAAAAAGTATACCCACAAAAAAAGCCTCAAGTTGTTCACTTGAGGCTTTTAATAAAAACTGGCGACGACCTACTCTCCCGTAAGTAACAGTACCATCGGCGCAGGCAGGCTTAACTTCTCTGTTCGGAATGGGAAGAGGTGAGCCCTGCAGCTATAGTCACCCTAATATTTTTGTATAGGTCTTAGTTCCTAGTATATTTTGACATTATTAGATAGCTTTATGCATTAAGCTTAAAGCTTTAGGCCTAAAGCCTTCACACAATCTTTGGTATTACTTTCTTAATCCAAATAAGATTAACTAACCTTCTCTATGACGATTAAATCAATCTTAGTATTTAATCTTTTTTATTTTTGATATTACTATCATTATCTTTGTTTCGTTCTACTTTTTTAGAAATAGTCTATGGGTAATTAGTACTACTCGACTATGACATCACTGCCTTTACATCTTTAGCCTAACCAC
>NZ_DICC01000027.1:0-13693 GCF_002415215.1 Empedobacter sp. UBA5036 | reverse complement strand
CGTAAAGCGATACAATAACGTTTTCTAAGCCTTCTACCATGCTTTTTCGTTTAGGGATAAGCATCGGATTAAAACTAGCATCACGATCTCTAGGGACCTTTATTTCTTCTTCGCCATAACTCGTTTTTATCTTTTTGCTAGAATAACCATTACGCGCATTTTCTTGCTTGCGTAAATCATACTTGTCGTAATCCAGGTGAGCATCTAACTCACCTTCTAACATTTTTTCAATCCCTCGCTTTTGTAAGTCTTTGAGAAAGTTTTGGAGTTCATCGCCAGTTTTAAACTGTTTGAAAAAATCATCCGGAAATAGGTCTTTTGTTTCCATAAATATGTAAATATTAAATGTATAAAAAAAATTCTGCTCGATTTTAACCCAAGCAGAATTTTATACTTACACAGTTTTTGGTACAGTGTCATAAAAAGTCTTAAAAAAGAATAAAATTTTCTTAAAATTTTAGAAGTCTAAACCAAAAAAGGCCATTCATTTATTGAGAACAGCCTTTTTGTTAATTATTAATTAAGAATTAAATCTTTGCGATGTGCTGAACTAAATCAACTACTTTGTTAGAGTAACCAATTTCGTTGTCATACCAAGCAACTAACTTAACGAAAGTAGGGTTTAGCATGATACCAGCTTCTGCATCGAAAATAGATGTTCTTGTATCACCTACGAAATCTTGAGAAACAACAGCATCTTCTGTGTATCCTACAATTCCTTTCAAATCTCCTTCAGCAGCTTCGCACATTACTTTTTTGATTTCGTCGTAGTTTGTTTCTTTTGCTAATTTAACTGTTAAATCAACTACAGAGACATCAACAGTTGGTACACGGAAAGACATTCCTGTTAATTTTCCGTTCAATTCTGGAATTACTTTTCCAACTGCTTTCGCAGCTCCAGTAGATGAAGGAATGATGTTTACCATTGCACTACGTCCACCTCTCCAATCTTTCATTGATGGTCCGTCAACTGTTTTCTGAGTTGCAGTAGTTGCGTGAACTGTTGTCATTAAAGCTTCCACAATTCCGAAATTTTCGTGAATTACTTTTGCTAATGGTGCTAAACAGTTTGTTGTACAAGAAGCATTAGAAACGATTGTGTCTTCTGCTGTTACAGATTCGTGGTTAACACCCATTACAAACATAGGGGTATCATCTTTAGAAGGACCTGTTAAAACAACTTTTTTTGCTCCAGCTTCAATGTGTTTTCCTGCAGTTTCTTTTGTTAAGAATAAACCTGTTGCTTCGATTACGATATCAGCTCCAACTTCGTCCCATTTCAAGTTCGCTGGGTCTCTTTCAGCTGTAACGCGAATTGTTTGTCCATTAACAATTAAGTTTCCGTTTTCTACTTTAACTTCTCCGTTAAATTTTCCGTGAACTGAATCATACTTTAGCATATAAGCTAAATAATCAACGTCTACTAAATCGTTAATACCTACGATTTCAATATCGTTTCTCTCAATAGCAACCCCGAAAACAAGGCTACCAATTCTTCCGAATCCGTTGATTCCAATTTTAATTTTTGACATAGTATATATAATTTCCCTTTATATTAAATGTTTAAATCGCTAAAATATTAGCTACTTTGATTAACTCTTCGTCAATCTCATTGTGTTTTTTGATGGCTTCATCTATCGCTGTAAATACAACTTTATTAGAGCGAATACCAGCCATAAGATTTGTTTTACCTTCTAGTAAACCTTCGACAGCAGCAATTCCTAAACGACTTGCTAAAACACGATCGTGACAAGATGGAGAACCACCACGCTGTATGTGTCCTAAAACTGTTACACGAATATCATATTCTGGATGACGATTTTGTACTTGTTTTGCTAATTCAAAAACTCCACCTAATTTTTCACCCTCTGCAACTACAACGATGCTTGATTTTTTTCCAGATTTTTCTGAACGTTCTAAAGAAGAACATAATTCTTCGACGCTATCACGTTGTTCTGGAATCAAAATATCTTGTGCACCCGAAGCAATTCCACTATTTAAAGCAATAAAACCTGCATCGCGTCCCATTACTTCCACAAAAAATACACGATCATGTGATGTAGCAGTATCTCTTAATTTATCAATTGCATCAATTACAGTATTCAAAGCTGTATCGTATCCAATTGTAAAATCGGTTCCGAAAATATCATTGTCAATTGTTCCTGGAATTCCAATAAATGGAACACCAAACTCTTGATGAAATATATTTGCTCCTGTAAAAGAACCATCTCCACCAATTACAACTAAAGCATCAATGTTATTTTGTTTTAGATGATTATATGCTTTTTGACGACCTTCTGTAGTTTTGAATTCTAAAGAACGAGCAGTTTTAAGAATTGTACCACCTTGATTGATAATATTTTTCACTGAACGAGGTCCAAGTTCAATCATATCATTGTTAATCAAACCTTCATAACCTTGACGGATTCCTACTGATTTGATATCGTAGTACTTACATGCTCTTACAACGGCACGTAAGGCCGCATTCATTCCAGGCGCATCACCTCCAGAGGTTAATACACCAATTCTTTTTATATTGTTTCCCACGTTTTTTCCTTTATTAAATCAAATATAATAAAAAATCAGAATATTATTATAATTGGTAGTATGAAAGATAAATTAATCTTCGTCGACAGGTTTTAACGTTCCGTCTGCAAAATCTCGTTGAAGAATAACCGCAATATACAAATCTTCTCGTGTTCGCTTCGGATCATAAGTTTGTTTCAGATCAATATTAAATGCGCCACTTGCTGCTTGATAAAGAAAAGCATTCAATCCGCCGCGTAATTCTTTTATAATATCATATGTTGTTTTATCGGTTTCTTTGTAGATTAATTTAGTAAGAATTTGTCCACGAGAACTAGACATATTTTTTAATTGATTTTCAAATTGATCAGCCAAATCTTTTTGACGAGATTTTACGAAACGCTTTTTATCGCGTCTTTTATCCATTGTTTGAATCGTATCGGATACATAATTGTATTCTCTAACAGCAGTTCTTACATACGGCCAAACATCGCGAACGCGCTTTCTTAACCATAAATAATACTTTTTTTCTAAATCAGTTTTTAAATGAACCGAATAACTATTCATTTCATTAAGATGTATTGTGTCTAGAGGATTAAACGCAAATTCATCTAAATTAATTGAATCATTTTTAATTTCTTGAGAAGGATTTTTTCCCCCTAAATCTAACCCAAAAATTTGAGCATTAACATTAGATAATCCAATAAAAGTAAGTAGTACAGTTATATGATAGATATAAAATTTCATATCAGAATTAGTTCAAAAATTGTTCCTAAAATTAGTACATTTGTTAGATAAATAAACTAAAATGAGTACAAATAATTTGTTTGATCAACAATCTTTGGATTTTTTGACAAAATATTTAAATACAGCTTCACCTACAGGTTTTGAAAGTGAAGGACAAAAAGTTTGGATGGATTATATCAAACCATATGTAGATGAAGTAAAAACAGATAATTACGGTTCTGCTTATGGTGTAATAAATCCTGAAGCGAAGTATAAAGTTGTGATTGAAGCCCATGCTGATGAGATTTCTTGGTTTGTGAATTATATTTCTGATGATGGATTGATTTATGTGATTCGTAATGGAGGATCAGATCATATGATAGCACCTTCTAAAGTGGTTAATATTCATACCAAAAAAGGAATTGTAAAAGGAGTTTTTGGTTGGCCAGCAATTCATTTGCGTCAAGCAGGAAAAGATGAAGCGCCAACTCCAGATAAAATTTGGATTGATACAGGTTGTACATCGAAAGAAGAAGTTCTTGAACTTGGAATTCACGTTGGTTGTGTGATTACTTATCCTGATGAATTTTTTACATTGAACGATCGTTATTTTGTTTGTCGTGCAATAGACAATAGAATGGGAGGGTTTATGATTGCTGAGGTTGCGCGTAAATTGGCAGAAAATAAAGATCAATTAGATTTTGGTTTATACGTTGTAAATGCGGTTCAGGAAGAAGTAGGGTTGCGTGGCGCGGAAATGATTACGCAAACAATCAAACCAAATGTTGCGATTATTACTGATGTTACACATGATACAACGACACCAATGATTACAAAATCGAAAGAAGGTGAGCAAAAATGTGGTGATGGCCCAGTTGTTTATTATGCGCCTGCTGTGCAAAATAATGTACGCGAATTAATTATTGATGCAGCTGAGAAAAACAATATTCCTTTTCAGCGTGCTGCAAGTTCTCGTGTAACAGGAACGGATACAGACGCTTTTGCATATAGTAATGGTGGTGTACCTTCAGCTTTAATTTCGTTGCCTTTGCGTTATATGCACACAACTGTAGAAATGGTTCATCAAGCTGATGTAAAAAATGTCATCGAGTTGATTTACGAATCAGTGAAAACAATTAAAAACGAACAAAGTTTTAAATATCATACTGTTTAAATTATAAAGTGATTAAAAAATATAAAGGCTGTCGTGAGACAGCCTTTGTTGCTATTTTGTGCTTCGATCTACTTCAAAAATTTCTATAATTGAATTTAAATTTAGCTAAATTTATTCAGAAAATCATTATTCAATCAAATATTAGAATAAATCTTTAGAGAATGATTATTTTTATACTTTAAAAGAAATAAGATGAAAATTGAATTAAATAGAGTAAATCAGGCTTCTCACTATGAAGCGACTGCGTCAAGTTCTTCGGTAAAAGTAAATATTGATGGACCTGAATCGATTGGAGGAGAAGGAAAAGGAGTTCGCCCAATGGAGTTGGTTTTGATTGCTTTGGGAAGTTGTAGTGTTTTTGATTTGAATGAAATTTTGAAGAAACAACGCCAAGAAATTGAAGATATTAAAGTTGAGGTTGAAGGTCAGCGTCGAGATGAAATTCCAAATATTTTTACAAATATTCATATCAAATTTTACTTAAAAGGAAATATTGATTTAGATAAAGCAAATAAGGCTGCTGAATTAGCGGTTAAGAAGTATTGTAGTGTACATGATATGCTTGCAAATGGAGGAATTGATATCACTTACGAGATAAATGTAAATTAAATTGATAACAAAAAAAAGGTCTTTCGAACGAAAGACCTTTTTTTAATACATACATTTTCAATTAAGCTTCAACAATAGTTAAAGCTTCTTGAAAGATACTAACTTGCGCTAATACTTTATTTTTTAATTCTTCATTTACAATTTCGTTATTTTGGAAATTATCGTTGAAAGATGGGAAAGTTGTGCTTGCTACAATTTCTCCGCTTGCAAACATTCCAAAATATTTTGTTGCAACTTCCATTACATTTCCTCCACCATAAGCACCTGGAGATGTACTTAATAACAACAATTTTTTATCTTTCAAATATGGCATTTCGATACGAGAAACCCAATCCAAAATATTTTTTAATGCAACAGAAAAGTTTCCATTATGTTCTGCCAAAGAAATTACAACACCTTCTGCATCTTTGATTTTATTGTAAAAATCCTGCGCTTCTTGTGGAAATCCATTTTCTAATTGACGGTCAATAGAATAGATAGGCATCTCGAAATCATTGATGTCAACTAAATCGATTTCTGCATTTTCGATTTGATTTAAAGTATAATTTAATAATTCTTTATTGATTGATTTTTTGCTGTTACTACCAGCGAAAGCTAAAATTTTCATATTCTTATTGAGTATTTTCATTTTTGATGAAGCAAAGTTATTGCAAGCAACCATAAATTTTATTGACCTATGTTAGGAAAAGATAAAAACTTATATTTTTTTTCTAAATTCATCAATTTTAAGAATCAATTCTCTGTTTAATTCTTCATTAGTGATTTTATCTTCTGCAAAATTTTCGTTGAATTTAGGCAAAGAGAAATCGACTAAAATGTCACCTCCCAATTTTGTAATTAATTTAGAACCTATTTCTAAAGAGTTTTTAGCTCCATAACCACCAGGAGATGTACTCATAACGAAGACCTTTTTTCCTTCAAGAAATTTATAATTAATTCTTGAGCACCAATCCATATAGCTTTTAAAAACTGCTGTAATGCAAGCATTATGTTCTGCTAATGAAATAAGTAAAATATCAGAATCAACAAGTTTTTGATAAAATCGTTTTACTTCATCAGAAAAACCTTGTTCTTTTTCTATATCAATATCAAAAGTAGGAATATCAAAGTCATCTAAATCTAAAATCTCAATTTGATCTTTGTTTAATAAAGAAGAAGCATAAGTTACGAGTTGTTTATTGATAGAAGTAGAGCTGTTACTTCCGGCAAAAGCTTTAATAATCATAGTTTTTATCTTAAGTTATTGTTTTTTTGTGTGTAATAATTGCGCATATTCTGTTGGTCGAATTCCTGAAACTTTCTGAAAAATATTACTGAAAGATGACAACGAATTATAACCAACTAACATTGCGATTTCGTACATATTGTATTTATTTTCAGCAATCAATTCCAATGATTTTGTGATACGTAATGCGCGTAAAAATCGAACATAATTAATTCCCATATTATCTTTGAATTTTCGAGATAATGTTCGCGTGCTCAAACCAAATTGTTGCGCAACTTCATCTATTGTATAGTTTTTCTCGATATTTTTCATCAGAAATCGAGCAATATCAATCAGTTTCTGATCTTTTGGAAATGGATGCTGAATAAAAGCAGGTAATTTGTTCGATTCCATTTCGGGTAGAATAGATCGTATGGCTTTTACAAAATCATATTTTGCAGGATCTTTTTCCGAAATTGATCCACTCCAATTTTTGGTGTACAAAATCATTTCCCTTAACAACTCATTCGTGTAATAAATATTTGTAATCGAATAAAAATCGTTTTCTTCTTTTTCGGTCTTGAAATAAAAGTTATACAAATCGCCTGTTTTACTATTCGTTAAGATAGAATGTGGCGTATTTGCAGGAATCCACATAAAACAACGCGCAGGCAAATACCAATGTTTGTCGTTTACAAAAACATGTACAATTCCGCCTTCTGCATATAATAATTGTGCTTTTTTGTGTTCATGTACGCGCGTTCCTATCGTATCTAAATGTGCATGTTGTATGTAAAAATGGACTTTAGATTTGTCAACTTCGTTAAAAAAAAACTGATCAAACAACATTGTTTTATACTTTTATAAAGTGAAATATTTTTGCTTTTGCAAATTACTTTATTTTGGCGTAAATGAGCAAATTATTTTCTTTTTTTATCAAGAGGGTAAAGGTGTTTTGAATGTAACTTTGCATCACTAAAAATCAATAACAGACTTATAAATAATACAAAATGATATTTAAATTCGTTAAATATCAGTTGCTTACATTGTTGTTAATGCTGAGTGGGTTGAGTTATGCTCAAAATGAAATAGACTATAACCAACTGAAATTAAGCAAAGCAATTGAAATTGGACTTCAAAATAATAAAAAATTACAAATTAGCGCTTTAAAAACTAATATTGCTGAATTAAAAGAGAAAGATCTTAAAAATGAGAAATTGCCAGATGTAGACTTTCATACTGGTTTTCATGTTTTGAGTAATTTACGCCAATATGAAGACGGTTTTCTAAAACCTTCTACAAAATATGCTGTTCCTCGAGTGAAATACGATTTTACACTTTCGGCAGAAATTCCAATTTATTTAGGTGGTAAATTAAAAAATGATGAGAAAAAATCTGAAATAGAAACTAATATTTCGAAACTGCAAGTTCGAAAAGATGAACGAGAATTGAGAATGCAAATCATCACAGCTTATTTACAAGCGTTGCATTTGCAAGAACAACAAAAGTTAATTTCAGATAAAATGAGAGAAGATTCGGTTGTGATTAAACAAACAGAATCCTTGAAAAAAAATGGTTTGGTAACCTACAACGAAGTCTTGAGAACAGAATTGCAATTGTCAAATCATAAAATGTCTTTTACAGAATTGGCGAATGAAATTTCGATTATTGAACATCAAATCAAAACAATTTTAGCCTTACCAGAAAATCAAGAAATGCATATTGACACCAATGATTTGTTTACAAATGAAGAGCATTTGGGTTTGGTTGATGAAATGATTTTGGAAGCAATAGATCAAAGTGAAAGCTTGAAAATTGCGAAAGATGATTTGAATTTGAAAGAAATTGATAAGAAAATTACCAAAGCTAATACATTACCAAAAATAACTGCTGGAGCGGAATATGGATATAATTATCCAAACTTTATGTTTTTTCCACCAGAAGAATATTTGTACAGATTTGGTTCTGTTGGTGTAAATGTTTCGATTCCGTTGAGTAATTTTTTCAAGAATAAACAAAAAATGCAAATCGCAGATCGTAACATTTCAATTGCAAAATTAGAAATAGAAGAGAAAGAAGAACAAATTCGACATGATGTTTTTGCAGCGAATAAACGATTAGAAGAATCGATCGATAAAATAAAAATTGCGGAAGAAGCAATTGGTCAAGCCAAAGAAAATTATCGAATTGTTAGAACAAAATACATCAACAAATTGAGTTTGATTACAGAACTTATCGATGCGGATAACGCTTATTTAGAAGCTCAATCGAATTTGATTTCATTGCAAATTAACAAACAATTAAAATACTATCAATTACAATACATTTTAGGAAACTTATAAAAATGGGAAAACAACAGACAAAAGGAGAAAAACGAATGAATAGAACGCTTTCTGCGATTGCTTGGATTTTTATTATCATAGGAATCACTGCAGTAGCTTGGTTTTATTTCTTTTCGAGTTCACATGTCAATACAAATGACGCGCAAGTGCGACAATATATTACGCCAGTTTCGAGTAAAGTTTCTGGTTTTATCAAAAAAGTAAATTTCGAAGAAAATCAATTTGTACACAAAGGTGATACGCTTGTTGTGATTGACAATAGAGAATTTCAGAACCAGATTGATATTGCAGAAGCAAATTTAGAATCGACTTCGCAATCTGTTTTAACATATGAAAAAGCGGTAGATACAAAATCAAGTGATGTTAATATTGTTAATGCAAATATAGAAGCTGCTAAAATAGAGGTTTGGAGAACGGAAAAAGATTATAATCGTTTCAAAAATTTAGTGCAAGAAGATGCTGCAACCGTGCAACAGTTTGAAGAAGTTGAAGCGAAATATAAACAAGCAAAAGCAAGTTTGAGTGCTTTGGAACAACAACGTAATGCCGTGAATGTTAGTGCGTCTGCAGAACAAACAAAAGTTGCGCCTGCAAAAACTCAAATTTTACAACGAAAAGCCCAATTGAACGATGCTAAACTTATTCTCTCATATACCTATGTTGTAGCACCTTACGATGGTTGGGTTGGAACAAAAAATATACAAGAAGGTCAGTTAATAAAAGAAGGGCAGGCCTTGGTGCAAGTAGTTTCGAAAGAGAAATGGATTGTTGCAAATTTTAAAGAAACGCAAATTGGAGAAATCGATTTGGATCAACCAGTTATTATAAAAGCTGATGCCTACAAATACATTGAGTTTGAAGGAAAAATTGAATCACTTTCGCCAGCTTCTGGGTCTGAGTTTGCTTTGATTAAACCTGATAATGCTACAGGAAACTTCGTGAAAATTGAACAACGTTTTCCTGTAAAAATAATTCTGAAAGAGTCTAAAAACAACGAAAAATTACGTACCGGAATGAATGTAAATGTTTCCGCAGAAAAAGTAAATTAAATAAATGTCACAACAAAATTCAATATTTAATAAATGGGTTCCGCAAAAATTGGTTGTGCCAATTTTTATCCTTGCGCTATTTCCACACTTGATGATTTTGACGATATTCAACATGAATAGTACGTTTACAGCATCATTTTTGGATTTGGAGGTCGACGATTTGCAGTTCCTTTTTTCGATGGCGTATGCCACTATTGTTTGTGGCTTATTTATTCACGTTCGATTTTTTCACTTTTTCAATATCAGAAGTTATTTGCTAACAATGACCATGCTTAACATTTTGGTATTGTTTGGAATGACATTAACTACAAATACAGAATTGATTTTGATTCTGCGTTTTATTCAAGGACCTTTATCGCTTTTCGAAGGTTGTATTTTGTTGCCAATCATTATGTCGAATATTAAAAGTGAACATTCAAAATTGATTGCTTATTCGTTTTTGTACGGCGTAATGTTAACGGGAGATAAATTCACAACTTCTATCGTGAAGTTTGCGATTGAGAATTATAACCACAATATGATGGTGTATACGATTATGAGTTTTCATGTTGTTGCATTAATTATTTATGTATTTTTCTTTAATCACAACAGAATGTTTCCTAAAAAACCATTGTATCAATTAAATTTAGGAGGAATTTTCTTGATGATTATTTCCTTAATTTCTGGTGCATTTTTCTTGATTTACGGAAAAAAATATTATTGGTTCGAATCGCCAATTATTATCATAGCATTTGCATCAACACTCGTTTTTAGTGGTTTATTTTTATTGCATCAAAAAACAGCCAAACGACCTTTGTTCCATTTTGAGATTTTCAAATCAGAACGTGTCATTTTAGGAATATTAATGTTTTTTGTTTTCTATACTTTGCGTGCTGGGATGAGTAATATTTACCAAGTTATGTCAACAGTTTGGAAATGGCAATGGGAATATGTGTTGCAGATTCAATATTTTAATGTGGCTGGTTCTATCATTGGTGTTGTATTTTCATTTTTTATGGTTAAGAATAAAGTTGATTTCAGAAAAATATTTTTTCTTGGATTTGTACTTTTAGCCATGAGCATGTTGTGGTTTAGTTATTTGTTTTATCCAGACACAAAAGTCGAGGCAATAGCGCCAACATTGATGTTAGAAGGAATTGCGCAAGGTGTTATTTTTACGCCATTAGTGTTGTATATTACAGGTTCTGTACATCCTTCTATTACTGGTAGTGCGGCACAAGCAGGTACGGCGATTCGTTTTTGGACTACAACAATTGGTTTTTCGTTAATGCAAAATGCAATTTTATATTTGACGACTAAACATCAATTTTTGATGACCAAAAATTTAGACAAAACGAGTCCTATTTTCCAACAACAATGGAATAATTTGTTCAATAAAAATATTGCGAATCATCTTCCAAACGAAGCAGAAAGTATTACTGCTGCAGCTTTAAAAGCAAAATTGTACAACCAAGCTTTGTTGGTTAGTAATATTGAGATTTTCCGAACATTGTTTGTTGTGGGAATTATTGCTGCAATTTTTGTCATTCTTTATCAACCGATAAAAAATAGACTTTTACATCGTTAAAATAATTTTTATATATTACTTTTAATTTAATTGACGTATTTGATTTAATAGAATCAAGTACGTTTTTTTATGACAAATTTTTAAAAATGAATGTTTTATCTAAATTATCCCGTAAAAAGGAGATGTTTTAAAGTTTTTTAAATTTAAAAATGGCGTAAATGAACAAATTATATTCTCAAATAATCAACTTGTTTTTCTGAGACAGCACTTACTTTTGCCATCAAAATAAATCAAACGAAAAATGATTAATGTTATAGAAAATATTAATTGTATTTTATTGATTTTAAATTTGTTATAGTTTTATAAAAATGAATCATCGTATTTTAACGATTTATTATTCAGAATCACATTTTAGCCTTTTGACTTTTCTCAGGCAGCTTCCTTTTTTTACTTTTTAGGTAAGATAATCACGAAATCAATAAAATATTTTTAATTAGACAAACTTTCGAATGAATGTTTTGAACTTGATTGTAAAATTGAATAAATAACTCAATGCACAATCAACATCCCATTTTCAAGAAATGGATACCAGAAAAATTGGTGCTTCCAATTCTCATTGCCGCGTTGATTCCGCATGTGATGATTCTCTCACTTTTCAATATGAATAGTACGTTTACAGCTTCATTTCTAGATGTTGATGTAGACGATTTACAATTCATTTTTTCTTTGGCTTACGCAACAATTGTATGTGGGCTTTTTATTAACGAACGGCTTTTTCAGTTCTTTAATATTCGTTCCTATTTATTGTTTATGACGATTATCAATATTGTATTAATGTTACTGATTTCATTGACAACAAATACGCAATTGATTTATTTGCTTCGTGTGATACAAGGAACAACATCTTATCTCGAAGGTTGTATTATAGTTCCGCTAATTATGTCGCGTATAAAAGGTGAATATGGACGATTATTAGGAAATACGTTTTTGTATGGATTTATGATGACGGCTGATAAATACACAACCTCTATTGTAAAATTTGCCATCGAAAATTATAATTTCAATATGGTGATTTATACGGTCATCTTTTTTCATGTTTTATCATTGTTGATTTACGTATTTCTTTTTAGTCATGGTAGATTATATCCAAAAAAACCTTTGTATCAGTTGAATTTGGCTGGTTATTTTTTGATGATGATGTCATTAATAGCAGGAGCTTTTTTATTGATTTATGGTAAAAGATATTATTGGTTCGAATCGCTTTATATCGTTATTGCGTTTGCTGCAATGCTTATTTTTTCAGGCTTATTTATTTTGCAACAATTAACGTCTAAAAAACCAATTTTCCATTTCGAGATTCTTCGTTCCGAAAGAGTTATTGTAGGTATGTTGTTGTTTTTTACATTTTATATTTTCAAATCGAGTATGAGTAACATTTATCAAGTGATGAATGTTGTTTGGAAATGGAATTGGGAGTTTGTTTTGCAAATACAATATTATAATTGTGCCGGAATTTATATTGGAGCATTGTTTGCTTATTACATCATAACACAATTTCAAACGCAATATAAGTATGTGTTTTTTGGAGGTTTTTTTTGTTTAACGTTTGCTATGTTGTGGTTTAGTTACATTTTGGTTCCAGATACTCGTCCGAATGCAGTTATTCCGCCATTGGTGATGGAAGGAATGGGACAAGGAATGTTGTTTGCGCCAATTTTGCAATATATGGTATGTTCTGTACATGCTAATTTTTCTATGAATACCATGCAAGCAGCAGTTGCAATGCGTTATTGGTCGTCAACAATTAGTTTTTCGATTATGCAAAATGCAATTCTTTTCTTGACGACTAAACATCAATTTTTGATGACGAAAAATTTAGATATTACCAATACAATTTTTCAAGAACAATGGAATAATCTATTCAATAAACACGATACAACTCATTTAGTAAATGAGTCTATCAGTTTGACAGCAAGCAATCTAAAATCTCAATTGTATAATCAAGCTTTGTTGATCGCAGATATTCAAATTTTTAGAACCTTATTTTATTTCGGAATTGTAATGATGGTTTTTATTATGATTTATAATCCAATCAAAGGAATTTTACATCTTAGGAAAAAGAGAAAAGAAACTCATTGATTCGCTTTTTTTCTGGTATTGATTTCTGCATTTATTTTCGCTAAACCTGTTATAAGAGGAATAAAAGTTACAGAACATGATAATAAAATAACGAATGTTACATTGATATCATATTTGTTTGTCATCTTCAGAATTAATAAAACGATTGCAATGAGTAATAAAGGAATTTGAATGCTAAGATTAAGTTTATTAACTTTTTTTCTTTTTTCATTTAATTCTTCTAATGTTAATTCGCTCAAAGGTTTTTCTTTGTTCATCTTAATTATTTTATTAAAGATACCCGTTTTGCATTTTACATACTTTTCGTTTTTAGATTATTACTATTTCGATTTAAGTCTATTTTAATAATTTACTTATTCATTGTTTGTGCATTAATTTTACCTAGAATTCTTGTTTTACACCCCTCTACCGTCTTTT
>NZ_DICC01000078.1:0-6779 GCF_002415215.1 Empedobacter sp. UBA5036 | reverse complement strand
ATTTTTTCAGGACGTTACAATTTGTTATTTATTCGGTAATTGCGGTGGACGCATTTTGTATTGATTCTGTTTCAAACTCATCAAAAAAGCTTCTAATGCATCCATTTCCGAAGCAGTTAAATTCAATTTCTGAACTAACTCTGTTGTTTTCGGAAATAATGAATCATTTTCTGTTTCTCATTTGGTTGAAAATGGAACATTCCTGCATTGTACATATTGATTACACCACGAATCGTAGGAAAAAGTCCGTTGTGCATATAAGGAGCATTTTGAGGAACTTCTCGTAATGAAGGTGTTTTGAATTCACCAACATTCTTAGCCAATTTAGTTGTATTGTATAATCCTAAATCCTCGTATTCTCGACCATAATATGTCAAACCTATATTATGAAATTTATTATCCGAAAAATATGCTGTATTGTGACAATTGATGCAACGCGCTTTTGTACGGAAAAGATGTAAACCTTCAATTTCTTGATCAGTTAATTCATCCGATTTTCCTGAAATAAATTTATCAAATCTATTTTTTGGTGATAAAATCGTACGTTCAAAGGTTGCAATTGCTTTTGTAATACGGTCATTCGTTACTTTTTCGTCACCAAAAGCAGCTTTAAATAATTCTTTGTAACCATTAATTTCAGCAATTCGTTTTGTTGCAAAATCAATATGATGATTCATTTCTTTTTTATCACGAATCGGAAATTCAGCTTGTTCTTCCAATGTTTTTGCACGACCATCCCAAAACATCACTTTTGAGTAAGCAACATTCATCAAACTCGGCGAATTACGCGCTCCCAATTGTCGATCTTCGCCATAAGGAACACGACGACCATCACCCCAATTCAGCTCAGGATCGTGGCAATTTGCACAAGAAATTTGATTTGAATTTGATAAACGAGGATCAAAAAATAAGGATTTTCCTAACTCAGCTTTTTCTTTAGAATACGGATTATCTTTAGGAAAAGGAACTTCGCCTAATGTACCAATATCTTCAAAACCATCTTTCAAAACACTTTCGTCAACAGTTGGTTTAGGCCATTTTGACTGATCTCCGCTACTATACAATGCACGTAATTCGGTAACTGTATAACCTTGATCGATTATTTTGTTACTGTTAAACGCATAAAATAGAGTAGTCGCACCAAATGCAACGATTGGAAGCATTTTTTTCATCTTCATTCTAATAATTTAATTGAATTCCGAAATTCATTAAATACGTATTATCTGTATTGATTTCGGTAAAATTGCTCTTATTTGTTGCAAATATACCTTTTAACTGCGTATATACTTCGATTGTTTTATTGTTTTTTACAGGTAAAATGTAGCGAATAGAAGTTGAAGCATCAAAATGATTGGTTGTATTGTACGCATAATCATAAGCCGCTACATTGTCATAGAAAGTATCTTCGTTGATTCCAGTCATTTTTGTATAATCAAAATAAGAATCCAATAAAGCATAATAATTAAAAGCTAAACCAATATTTATTTTCGAATTATCATTCAACATTAAATCTTTATTTCCATAAATACCAACATCTAACGATTTAATTTTCATGTCATAAATAGCTAAAGCATCGTAATATTTGTTCTGATTATAGCTTGTTTTGAATCCAAGAAAATAATTCATTTTCGTAACATCACGATTAGCTAAGTTAACATCAAAATTTAGATTTTGTAAACGATTTTGATAATTCATTCCACCGATAGAAACATCGTAATTTTCACCATCTTTTCTCGAAAAATCTAAACGTGTATTGATTGTATTGTTATCAAATTTTGTCATAAAATTCGCATAAGCAAAATGCTCGTTGATATCCCAAACATAGATAAAGAACTTATCTTCTTTTGTTTTGCTATCATACATTCGCTGTTGATTTTCTTGGTAATTGTAACCTAAAATCAACTTTGTATTGTCTGAATTAAATTGATATCCACCACCGATTTTAGAAATGATATTTCGTGTAAAATATTCGTAAATTGTTTTTTCGTTATCTATTTTATTTCTCAATGGATTATTAATTTCGCGACCATAACCAGCCATGTAACGCAAATAGGTATTCGAATTTTCTTCTACATCTTGATTTCTACCTTTATACTTTAGACTATAATCTTTATCTTTTCGACCATATGAACCTAACACAAAAATCTGATGTCCCTCAAAAAGTTCATAACCAACTTGAATTTCTCCAACTAATTGATTGTTTTTAATCTCTGGACGAGGATCTAATTTACGCGCCATTTTGTTGACATTCAATTCAGCTTTTGCAGCCAAAGTTAAATTGCCAAAATTTTTCGAAACTCCACCACGAATCAAATATTGCTGATTATCCCAATCTGCTGCACGCGGAACGTAGAAATATTGAGGAGAAAGCACTTGTTGCTCATCTGTACGCTCGTCAGAAAGGTTCCATGAAAGATTTTTTTCATTGAATTTCTGCAAGTCAATCATTCCGAAAATTCTAAAACCATTTTCAGTTGTATATAAACCTTCGCTCAAAAAACCGTAACGACTTGTTTCTTCTGCTGTTTGTTTACGCGAAAATTGATTGTTTTTATGACTGAAATAAATTCCAGTATGCGTATAATCTTTAATCGGTAAAGAATGTGTCGCAACAGGTAATTGCCAATTCAAATCCTTTATAACTTGTTCAGCTTCGTTAGAAGTTACTTTTATCGAATCATTTTCTTGCGCAAATGATGTACTTCCTAAAAGTAAACAAGCAAAAGAAACAATTTTCAATAATTTGTTATCGTATGTTGTTAAATCAATTGATTTCATGTTTTTTAATTTCTATTGCGCAAAAATCTTTGGTTCAGCTTTGATGTTTACAAAATCGTTTGTCGAATTGTTTGTATCCTTCAAAATTATACGACCATTAATTGTTTTTTGAGTTTTACGAATAATAGATGTTGATGTATAAGATCCTGCTGTTAAATAGGCGTAACCAGCATCTTGTTTGTTCTGTAATTTTTTCGGAACCAATTTAGTTCCCATGTCTTGTGTTGTTTCTACAGCATCTAAAATAAAATAATTCGGCAATTGTAAATACTGATACGTCGTTTTATTTGATGGATTTTTAACTTTTCCAAAACCATTTATATCATTTTCATCAGCCCTAAAAAGAATATAAGCTTGACGACCTAAATTATCTAACAATAAATCTTTATTTCCATTTGCCCACCAAACAATATCTAAATCTGGAACAGCAGGATTTTGAATATCATATGAATATTGAGAACCTAAATAGCTCGTCATATTTACCTCAAAATCTGCATTTGATAAATCGACCGTCAACTCTGGTTTTAGAATTTCGATTACTTTACCATTTGCATCGGTGTAATTTCCTTTGTGATTTATCGCCGTTTGCGCAATTGTAATACTTTGTCCTGGTTGAACTGGATAAGTCGTTCCATTTCCTGGAATACGAACCGCATTCGCAACATACACATAACCTGTATTTGCTTCTGCACCTTTTGTGTTTCCTTCACCTTTAGACCAATCTAATTGTCCATTTGCTTGGGAATATGGTTGAGATTCGACTGTATTTGCGCCAAATAATTGTCCAAAAATTAAACCATCTGCATAAATTACTTCATTCGTCATTCCTGTTTGTATATTTTTTAGAATTGTTTTCGCATTTACAGGTAATTTTGAAGCATCAAAATCGCTATCAAAAGTAACTTTTGTTGTAAATGTAACGGGTTGAACCGCTGAATTTCCAAAATCATCATCAGAACAAGAATTAAATAATAAACTTGCTAAAATAGGAGTGAGAAGTATATATTTTTTTAACATAATAATCTTTTTTGAAATTGTTTAGAATTAGAAAGTATATTCAATTTTACCTCCCAATGAAAATTTTGCGATTTTTGAAACAATTCTTTCACCAGAATCGTTGATATAAGTAGGTTTTAAACCAAAAACATTTGTTGTATAAACAGATACTTTGAATCCATTTAAGAAATCTTTCGAAATACGTAAATGAAAATTATGCAATGAATTTTGTAATTCTGCTAATGTTTTTTGTGGAGCTTTAATCAAATGTCCGTATAATTCTGTATTTCCTCGATCTTCGACAGGAATTTCGTGATAAACAGAATTTTCATCTAAGTAACCAATTGGATTTCTATTGTTGTATTTATCGTGATTTTGAATAAAAATATGTTCTGTACGAAGAGATAAAATCAATCCAACTTTTTTTAAATGATAATTAAAATTTGTTCCAAACATTAAAGCTTCATCATTCGATTTTGGATTATAATAAACAGCATATTTCTCTTTTGCTAAAACATTTGTAGAAGCCGAATATTCATAAACAGGCTTATTATTTGTAGTTTTTGTATACGAACCATTCACTGAAATATCTAAATTTAGAGGTTTGATTCGGTTAAAATTCATAAACATTTCAATACCTTTATCTGTCGATTCTAAATTATTTTCCAAAGTATTATAAATAATTTGATAGGCTTCTTTCCCAATAACAGAATAAGTTGGAGTAGAAGTGGATGTGTCGACACTAATTGTAGAACCTTCTAAAGTTGCTACATGATCAACTCTTGAAATTCCATCCTTCAATTGATTATAATACCCTGTTACATTTAATGATCCAAAAGGTAAATTAACATCAAAACCAATTTCTGAATTGTAAGATCTACTTGGTTTCAAGTTTAAGTTATTTCCTTCCAAAAGAAACGTTTCAATCCACCCATATTGTTTATTGTTGACATAATAAATTCCGTCTCCCAACAAACGATCATAAATTCGATCTCCCGTGAATAGCTGATTTAACGAAGGTGCTTTAGAAGCAATACCGTATCCACCACGAATTCTAAACACTTTATTGAACGCATAAGATGTATTTATACGCGGTTGAAATGTGTTATTTCCATACTGATTATCGAATCTAAATCCTAAATCTAATTTGAAAACATTGTCATTTTCGCCAAATTTTACAATTCTATCTTCTGCATAGACAGACAATTGCCATTGCGTTTTGGTATTTTTGAAATTATAATCACGATAACCTAAACCACCTTTTGCACCGCTTAATGTATAATAATTAGGCGTTGTATTTTCGTCCGTATATGTCCCTCGACCTTTGTTAGAGCTTGATCGAGAAGATAAACCAACAGAAAAAGTATGGTTCCAATTATTTTTAGATTCGTAATTTTTCACACCTTCTATATTTAAGAAAGTAGACATCGGAATTCCTTCTACATTTTTGACAAACGTGTATTGATTTGGTAAAAATATCGCATCCGAAATTCCATTTTCCGTAGAAGTTGTAACCGCAGCAGTTGCGACATTATTCCAACGTTCTTCTTTCGAATTTTGCTTTTCATAACTGATATTTGCATCAACATTCAAAGCATCAATCCAATCTTTTTTCAAGTTCCATTTCAGATTATTAGATAATCGAATCGAAAACTTGTCATTCTTTATTTTAGGATCCGAAATATCATCTGGATCATATTTTATTTTATCATTATTGATTGCGAAACTTCCTTCTAAAGTATTAACCAATGTATTGATTTTGTTTGAGGATTTCCACGCCGCATTTGTTGTTATACGATTATAGGATTTTAAATTATCGCGAACATCTTCATTAGAAGCCAAATAATTACCCGACAAACTCAAGAAATTTCTATCATTAATTTTAAAACCTTTTGACATATTATATTCAGTCGTCGCATCTAACATCGAAATGGAAGCGCGTAGGGGAGTTGCACTAACTTTAGAATTGATGATGATTAATCCTGAAGTTAAATCACCATATTTTGCAGGAGCTATTCCTTGAATAATTTTTACTTCATCGATATTAGCAGTTGTAATTTGACGTAAATCAACACCATAACTAGGGTTATTAAAATCATTGAAACCACCACCAGATAAGGAAGTAAACGCTTGCATATTTTCATTGTTCGAAATTGGAATATCGTTGACTACAATCGACGTCCCAAACGCTTTATTCTGAAAATAATCTTTGCGATCATTATTTGTATTACTTGACAAACTTCCTGATAATCCCAAATTATTTGAAGAAATCGCAGTTCTAAAAACAACATTTTTGAACTCGTTATTATTAAAATCCATTGTTACTTGTCCTGGTAATTGTTGCAAAACTTCGTTTAACGAAAACGCTTGCACATTTTCTATTGCTTCTTTACCAAGCGTAATCTCGGAATATTCTTTCTTTTTTTTTGGGAAAATATCAACTTGTTCCAAACGTAAAGTTTGATTGTATAACACAATCGAAACGTTATTTTCTGAAGAATCTACAACAATTTCTTGTGTTTCTTTTCCTTTTTGAGAAAAAGACAAATTAGTATTCTCGTTCGTTAATTCTATTGTAAAAAAGCCATCCGAATTTGTTTGTGTCCATCGTTTCGTTTGAGGATCCTGAACCTGAACGTTAGATAATTTTTGACCATTTTCATCCGTCACAGTACCAGTTAAAATTCGTTGGGCATTTACAAAACCAAATTTTAATAAAATGAGTAAAGAATATTTAATTCCAATTTCTGTAAAAGGAATCGTTATAATTAATGGAAAATATTTGTTAGTTAAAAACAATAGAAACGAATGGGAATTGCCTGGAGGAAGATTAGAACAAAATGAATTAGTAGAAGAAACTGTTGTTAGGGAAATCAACATTTAAAATTATAAATAATGGATATATAAAAGAGCTTAATAAAATACTTTATTTAACATAATATATATTATAATAATAATATTTCATAGAAATATTATTATTAATAATGGTAGTATCTTACTAACTG
>NZ_DICC01000018.1:0-114702 GCF_002415215.1 Empedobacter sp. UBA5036 | reverse complement strand
GTAAATGGTTATTAGTTACTAGTCACTAGTTACTAACCCCTAATTACTAATCACTAACTCCCAATCTTAAAGCTTTTAATAGTTTTTATAATACCTTCTTCTGCTGACAAAGGTAATTGTTTAATATTTAAGGCTGTTTTAATTTTTTGATTGGAAAGTATTAAATTACTTGTCATTTTTTTTAGTCTCAAAGAATTTAATGGTATTGGAATTACATCACCAACCATCGCTAATCCTTTCACAATAAACTTCGGAATACTAAGATTCATTACATCTCTGCTTTCAACTTTTTTAATAACATTAATGATTTGCATTGTTGAAATAGGCTCGTCATCAGTAATATGATAAATCCCAGACTGTAATAAATATTGTTTCTCGATAATTTCTTTAACAAAAAAGGAGAGATTGTCAATAGAGATAAAAGACCTTTTGTTATCAAAAGACGCTAATGGGTAAGGAATTCCTTTAGAAATCAATTTATACAACAGTCCTAAATTCCCTTTATCACCTGGACCGTGAACCATCGGCGGACGTAAAATAATTACCTTTTTATTTGAAGGCAAACTTTGTTCTAAAAGCCATTCTTCAGCTGCTCTTTTCGATTTCCCATAGAAAGATTGCGGGTTACTATTGGCTTCTTCATCTAATGCTTTTTCAGATTCTAATTCTTCTAATGCAGCCAATGAACTGATATGAATTAAAATTTTAGCATTGGAGTTCACAAAAGTATCAAAAATTTGTTTCGTTAACTCTACATTCGCAAAATAAAAGTCCTCAGCCTTAGCTATACCTTTATTATCGTGTGCCTTACCAATTAAGTTAATAAAAACATCTTGATTATTAATTTTATTTTTCCAGTTAACATCTCTTAATGAAATTTCATTTACTACATAATTAGTTTGGAGAAAACTTACAAGGTTTTTTCCTATAAATCCTGTTGAACCGAAAATTAAGATTGACATATTAATAATTTATTTTCAATTTCTTTATAAATAATTTCTTCTGAAAAATTTTCTTCTACAAATCTTCTACCATTTATACCATGTAGTTTTCTGATACTCTCATTATCCGCATAATATTTTATTGATTCGGCTATTTTACTAGCATCAATATTAGTAAATATACCAGTATTATTTTCGATTATAGAATCTATGCATCCTGTTTTTTTTGTTGTAATTATTGGCAAACTTGATGCTGAAGCTTCCAAGTTAACTGTTGGAAAACCTTCTCTATATGATGGTAAAATAAAAATATCCATCTGATTGTAATAATAAGAAGTATTATCTACTTCCCCAATATATTTAATCTTAGGATGATTTTTAATTTTATTCACTACTTTTGAACTTAGTCCTGCTCGAGTATCTAATGGACCAACAAGTAGTAATAAAATTTCTTCTCTTTCTTCTAAATAATCAAGTGATTCTATTAATTCATTAACACCTTTATCATCACATAATCTTCCAATAAATCCAACTACTAATTTATCTTTGAATTCAATTTTTGGCTGATACTGAAACTTATTTATATCTACTCCATTACAAGTTCCTTTACCCAAAATAATATTCTTGGAAGGTGAATTTAGGTTTAGTTTTTCAGATTCTCGTAAAATTGATTGACTAACATTGACAATCTTATGACTACATTTTCCAGTTATTTTTTCAATATTAATTAAAAGATTTCTTTTAAAACCCTTTGTTGTTTGAAACACTAATCCATGTCTAAAAAAAATACGTTTAGGAGTTCTAGCAAAAAAAGCAGCCAACATCCCTATAAGACCACCCTTTGGAGAATGTGCAATTACAATATCAAAATTTTCTTTTTTTATAAATTTATACAATTTATAGATTGACTTGATATCTTCTAAAGGATTTATACTTCTTAATACATTTAAAGGAAAAACATTAAAATCCATTTCCTTCGAATATTGGTATAAATCATCCGAGGGTGTACAAGCAACCGTAAAATCGTAACCTTTCTCTTTAAAATATTTGAATTGATTTCCAATAAAATATTTTAAGGAAAATGATACAGTCACTATATGAAGAACTTTTTTACTTTTCATTTAAGGATATTGTTTAAAATATTCTTCCATTCTAATTTAATTTCATAACCTGAATTATTTCTTCTCTTGATTAACAATTCATCCATTCTTACTAAATGTAAAAAGTTAGCAAGATTTTTTTTGAAAATATTTAATAAAATTAGTTTTTTTCTTAAAAATGACTTGTTACTTAAATATTCATTAGAATTATATAATTTATTTTTTTGATCAAGTCTAAATTTATAGGTTTTCAATTTAAAAACTAAAGGGTCTCTATAAAATAATATCGGATCTTCCAATATGCTAAATTTACAATATGGAAAACTTCTAATCCACAAATCTGCATCTTCAACTCCATTTAAGTTTTCTGAGTATCTAAAATTTTTAAAAAAAGATATTTTACCTGCTACAGTGGGATGATTAAATAATATTGTTTTAAAAATTTTTTCATAATCTCGTATTAAAATAGATTTGCGATATGCAATAATTTCATTTTCATCATTGATTACAACGACTGAAGAACCTACAACATCAATTTCAGGATTATTTACAAGATAATTTATTTGTTTTACTAAACGATCAGGAAACATGATATCATCAGCATCCATCCTAAAAAAATATTTTCCTCTTGCTAAATCAATTTGTTGATTTAATCTATATGATATTCCTTTATTTATACCATCATGAATCAACACTATACGAGGATCATTAAATGATTTAATAACTTCTATCGTTTTATCATCACTACCGTCATCAGTTATAATTATCTCATAATTTTGATATGACTGATTAAAAATCGATTTTAAAGTAAGTGCTATAAATTTCTCTGCATTATATACAGGTATACCAATTGTAACTAAAAAATTATCCATTATATTTCACTTATTCTATTTAAAATATTTTTTACGACTACTTTTGGTTCTACATTATCATTCCAGTATTTAAGAGCATTAACTTCTAATTTTCTAACGTAATCAGGATTATTAATTAAGTATTCAATACCCATTTTTATACTATCATAATTATCTTCTACAAAATGAATATTTTCACCATGAACTAAAGGTGTTGGTAAGTCATTATATAAAGGTGTTGAAATAATAGCTTTACCCATTGATAAGTATTCAGCCAATTTCCATCCATGGCATTTTTCTACAGAGGGACCGTTAAACACTAAAAATGATTTTCTTGTCTTATCAATATATTCTTTTAAAGGAATTTTTCCTCCTGAATATATAATATCTTTAATATTTCCCAAATATTCATACTTATAACCTATTTCAACTAATCCTCCTTCAAAATCAACATCTTCAATACTTTTACTCGCTCTAATAAAATTTCTCCTACTAAAATTTATAAAATCTGTATCCTTAGCCCAAATACTTGAAATATGGAAAATATAATTACGTTTGGCTTTGCTATGTTTATAGTAAGATATGGGTAATCTTTTTACATACATACGAACTACTCCAAGGATAATATTTTTTTTATTAGCCAAAGATATGTTATTCATGAAGATTATTTTACTAACAAAGGAAGAGGTCTTTAAAAAATCAAAAATTTTAACTCCAAAACTAGGTGGTGGAATAGAAACAATCTTTAATACGTTAAAATTAAAATTACTCTGATCTTTTATTTTTTTCTTGATATCTTCAATTGTGTCTTTATGATTGTAATTAATTTTTGCGTAAATAGAGGACCATAGTAAAATATCTAATTCTATTTTATTTGGATCGTGAAAATCAATTGCAACATTAGTATCACTATCTTCTTCTCTTAATATAAAAAGAAAACATGTTCTTCTTCCACTCTTTAAATTTTTAAACGGCTCATGGATATATTCAATATTATTGGGATACAATTCTAGCAATCCTAATATATAAAATGCAGAATAATGCAAATTTGAAAAAGGATCAATTAAAATCTTAAATTTTTTTTTCATTATATTCTTATCCATTTTGTTGGTATTAAATTGATGGTTTGAATATTCATTTTTCCTTTATACCATTTTAAAGGAGAAATAATTAATTTATTTGGATTTCTATTTAACCAAGCACTCCACCAACTGAATGTACTATTTGCGATAATATTGTGTTTACAAAAAGACATCAGCAACATATCGTCTATAGCTGAATTGCCTTCAACAAAGTGAAATTCTTCGCCAATAAAGTTTTCTTTCGCCCATTCTGTATCTTGAGTGAAAATATAGAAAACCGCATTGGGAAATCTATCTTTTATACTTTTCATAGCTAAATTGTAATACGACATATCACAAACTTCAAAAAGCTCGGCGTTTACTTTAATCTTAATATAATCACCTCTTCTAATATGTATTGCTACGGAATCGTTGTTCGCAAACTTATCTAGTATTTCACTGTGCTTTACAGTAAAATCTTCAGGTAAACTAAATTCATTTAACAGTTCTTCCTTTACCGCATCCACATATTCATAACATTGCCAATATCCGTCGTAGTATGCGTTATCGGGTGTATGTTTCAGTATGCTATGTGCATTTTCTTGCACGATGTATCTTTTGCTAAAGAGAAAATTTTTCTGAGCTAATTTTCTTTCAATTCTCCAAAGTACTCCTTTGTCCCAAAATTTGTACTTTTTGATATCTGCTTGGGATGCAATTGGAAACTGAACATTTAATTTAGAAATATCAAGATCTCTACTCGTGAAGTTTGCTCCAACTCTGTTGGTATGGACTTCAAACTTCACATTGTATTTCATTTTTTTTTCAAGATACTTACCAAAAGCATATTGAAATAGTTGATTTCCTAGTCCTCCTATAATATTTACAATCACCATAGTATTAATTCGATTTCCAAAATATTGCGTTCTTTATACTTCTAAATTTAACTTTTAAACGTGCCATAATGGATTTTTTAGGTAATTTATCAAAATATCTGCCACCATGTTTTATTTTGTCTAAAATAATGATCTTTTGATCATAAGGAATGCTTGAGTCTTCAGGAAAGCCATAAGAAGGTTCTAATTTTTTCACTTTTGCAAAATGATAATATCTATTTAGATGAGATTCATCATGATATAATGCGATGATATTCAAATCCAAATCTTTGTTTACATTTTCATTAAGCGTTTTAATTAATTTTAAATAAGCATTTACTTTTCCCCCATTTAGAGAACCCATAAAATAATCATACGTTGCTCCACTTTTATATGGGATAAATGCCTTAGATTTTGGATTTCTTTCATAAGGAAAGAATTTGTATTTCGCTTTAAAATATCCAGGATGTATAAGTCCGATGAGTTCCTCTTCACCAGTTGGCAGAATATCTTCACTAATTTCTTTATTAATGAACATATTAGAATTAAAGAAAAATAAATAATCAAATTTTTCTAGTTTATCAGAAATAGAATTAAACATTTTAAATCTTAAGAGTGAATCCATTGGAAATCCTTTTGGAGATTCACGTATAATAGTTACATTATCTCCATACTTTAAGTCGGTAGCATCTGTAAATACAAAATAATGTTTTCGATGATTAACTAAAAATTTCTCTTCTGAAGATTCATAAAATTTTTTCCAAAAAATTTTGTACTTTCCTGTACATATATATAAAATTCCTATATCCATTTGGCATCAAAAATAAAATAATAATCTCTAATATATTTAGCTAAATCTATATAAAGATAAAAATAAAAATAACTATATATAACAATTAATGTAATTGGAATAAAACGAAGCTTTTTGGGAAAAAGATAGCATAATAATGGAATTAAAAATAATTCTACAATAATAAACAAATCCATAAATCTCATACTTGCTGCTGGATACTTCGCTAGTGCTATAACTATAAATATTCCAATACAATAAAGTTTTAAAAATAGGTAAAAGTTCTCATTCTTTTTTTCAAATATCTTTCTGTAAAAATATAAGATTAATATTAAAAAAATCTTAATAAAAAACACTGTACTTAAAACATTGGTCATATTTATCTCATCATCATAACCACTTAATTTTTCCTTTGCATAGGTAAAAGAGAATAAAGTAGCAATTATTGAAAAATCTACAGAATAATATAATATATAAGCAAAAGGTATCAAAAATATATAATATACAAGATATTTTTTATTATTTTGAACTAAAAAAATTAGTGGAATTAATATAAAAAAAGAATAATGAAAAAATCCGGCTATTAGTAGTAATATTAAAGTTGGTATGTAATTTTTTTTACCCCAATAATTAATGCTCAATAACATAAATCCACATGAAACTCCAGCTCTTATTGCATTCATTTCTTGCAAAATAAAAAATGTACAAAAATAGATCAGAAAACTTAACCAAAAAAAATTTGTATATTTTTTTATATTATATATTTTTAATGATACTCCTAATATTGCATAAAAAATAAAAACAACTGTTGTTGTATTAAATGTATTATATAGAAAAGTTGATATATATTTAAATGAAATTTCTGCTATACCGCTTGATTTAGGGTATATTATTGAATCATAGTACTGCATATAATCATTATCTACATCATCTCCTCTAAAGCCTACTACAATTATGAAAAATACAGCCAATAAAATTAATATAATTTTATTTGGTGATTTTGTCCAATCAACAAAACATAAAATACTTAATATAAAAAAAATAATTAAATACATTTATCCAAAAATTTTAAATATTAAAAGTCTATAGACTTTACTAATAATTGTAGATGGTTGATAAATAATGTCATTGGTTGTCATAATATTAAAAGCATCTCTTACAAAAGCAATTTTTCTTAATTTATTTATAGATTTTAATTTTCCAATAATTTTATTATTAGATTTTAATTCATTTGTTATTGAAATAAGTACCATATTTACTATAGCTTTATTAAAATCCATTTCATAATATTTAAATAAATTTGAATTAATAAGAACCTGTTTAAGCTTTATTAAAAAACTAATAACAAGATTAATATCATTAAAGAAAAATTGAGAGGATGCATTTCCTATTTCTTCTGAATGATAATAAAATACTTTATTTACAATTGAAATTTTTTTTGCATTAATACTTGACTCAATTAAAAATAATAAATCCTCATATGTTGTTTCTCTATTATCAACAAATTGAATATTATTATTAAATAATAATTCCTTTTTATAAATTTTATTCCACATTCCTCCATTCTGAATAAAATATTTCCATTCTTCTTCAACATTATAGCCTCCGATTAACAGTTTACGATAAAAAGTCATATCAAACGATTTTGGATACAAGTTTTCCTTTATTTTACTATGAGTATCTGTACCGTAACCGCTCAGAACAATATCACTATTTTCAGATATAGCATTTTTATAAAGTTCTTCATACATATTTAAATTTCGATAATCATCATGATCTGAAAAACCTATATACTCGCCTGTTGCCAGAGCTAATCCTTTATTTCGGCTTTTTCCAATATGTAAATTATCAGTATTTTCAACAATAATAATTCTATTATCTTTCTCAGCATACATTTTGGATACTTTATCAGATCCGTCTGTAGGACAGTCTAAGACGATAATTATCTCTATCTCTTTAAGAGTCTGATTAATTAAAGTATCAAGACATTTTTCTAAATGTATTCCAGCATTATAAACAGGTACAATGATACTTACTTTAGTCTTACTGTTTATCATATTTTTTTTTTAGTGAAATAATAAATATTATTAACACAATAATTATTACAAGAATTAAAGGATTTAATTTTTCTTTTTTTTTAATAATAATTTATTATTCTTATCAATAATCTGAAGTCCTTCTCTTTCTTCAATGATATTATCTACATTGATTATTTTTTCAACATTCTTTATTTGAAGATTCCCTAAACCTTTGGTTACATTAGTAATATTTAAAATGTCATCTTTATTAGCATTGTTAACTTCTTTAATAAAACTTGGGTTAGTCATAATCATATTCCCAATTTTATTACTTTTTCTTTCCTCTGAAACCAAAGAAATTGCACTTGTTAGCCTTGATTCTTTGGAGTTATTCCTATTCCAATTAATAAATTTAGGATTCGAAATATAAACCATCGGAGGTCCATTATAAGTATAATCAATCATTTTCAATCCATGTGTTTTATTATTCTTCCAAATTGGATCAGAAATGTTAATCTTTCCACTAACAATACCAAATGTTTTATAAAATGTAATTCCTGTATTACTTCCAAAATCATTATGATTAATAATATCTATATTTGAGTCTAAACCTTTATCTGCTAATAAATTTAAGTAGATTTGTATTCCATCTCCTTTACAGTTTTCAGTTATAGGATTTATAATTTTAATATTATTAAATACAATTGGTACTATTCCTCTATCCCATTCCGGTTCTATATCTATCCCTGATTGCGGAAGTGTTCCGTTAATGTTTTTTATGACAGCGTCTTTAACTGTAATATCTTCACCCATACATATTGATATTCCATTTCTTCTACAATTATCTACATAAGGTGAATTAATTATTATTTTCTTAGTAGAAAATCGTTGTGTATTGTCATACATTTTATTACCTATGTATATACCATCTCCCCAACAATTAGATATTATGGCTTTATTTATAGTTATATTTTCAGCATTTTCGATATGAATTCCATATCCCCATTCTCCACCTTTACCTTTGTGAAAGTCTCTATCTCCTATTATTCTTGGATTATTTATCACGACATTCTTGACATCATAAATTCTAATAATCGTATAAAAATTGCTCTTATTAGGTGATGCTTTAAATGTAGCATCTTTATCAAAATTAATAACGGCATTGTCTACAAGATTCACCCCTGTATACATAGAGTCAGCATTGATTCTATAAAATCCTTTAGAAATATAAACTTCTAAATTTAATTTAGAACAAACTGAAATAGCTTTATTAATAGCTCTTGTGTCGTCTGTATTACCATCTCCTTTTGCATCAAAAATCTTAACATCATATCCTTTTTTTAATGATGATAGTTTATAATATTTTCCGTTTTTTTTAGTATAAATGTAATTATCAACTTTAGAATCACTCATTGTTGATCCATCATACCAAGTTGTAACGCGCGAATAACTCTGTGCATTAATACAACCAAATGCAATTAGCACAACAAAAAAAGATAGATACTTTTTAAATCTTATGTTAATATCAACATTCATTTTTTAAAAGTTTATGTTACTTTTTTTCAAATTTTCTAATTCCATTAAAATTTCATCAACATTATTGCGATCAAATTGAGTATAGAATAAATGAATATTATTTTTAATTGTTTCATCATCAAAATCTGCCAAAGCAATATGCTTAATTTTGGCAATTACATCTTCATCTAATCTATATCTAATGAGCTTCGCAGGATTACCTCCATAAATTGCATATGCTGGAACATTTTTAGTAACCACACTGCATGCCGCAATAATTGCCCCTTTACCAATTGTTACTCCCGATAAAATGGTAGCTCCTGTCCCTATCCAAACTTCATCTTCGATTATTATTGGACCATTGCTTTGACAATCACTTTCATATTTTTCACTAAAGAAAACAGATCGCAAAGGAAATGTCGAAATGTGATTAATTTGGTGATTTCCACCTAAAACAAAATTAACGTCACTTGCAATTGAAACATAATTCCCGATTACCAGTTTTTCTCCTGATTCCTCTGTAAAATAATGAACATTAAGAAAACCATAAGTACCTTTACCCACCGAGACTATTCCCGTAGGTACATTACATGAAATTTGGGTTGTATTATGTCTATTCTGGCTGCGCCACTTACGTCTCGTTTGCCAAGATTTGTATTTATCTATAAAAGGAAATTCCATAACGATCAATTTTTCAAATCAATATATGCTTCATAGGGCCATTTCCATGCCTGATAACATATATTTACGAACAAAGGTATTAATATCATTGTTGTTAAATTAATATGTTCGAATACTGAAAATAGTAATAATAAAAATAATATTGAAAAACCAGATATTAATGAGGCTTTAAAAAATGGAACATAATTCTTAGTAAGTAAAATTGTTCCACCAACTCCTACATTTACTTCAAGAAGTGAAGCAACCAATGCTAAAATTATTAAACCTCCAGGTAATAAATTGGTTTTACTTCCAATAATCTGTAATGCAAATGGACCAATAAAATACAATCCAATACCTCCTATTATGTAAGTACCTACCATAAATAAAAGCGATTTTTTATAAATAGTAAGAATCCCAGATGTATTTTGCATCACTCGATAATTTACAATTTGAGGCTGATGTGTTGCAAAATAAATTGTTGACAATCCCATAATTACGGATATTAGCTGCAAAGTAATTCCGTAGGATGCAATTTGATCTAAGGAAAGATATAAAGAACCTATAAATAAAGCCGATTTTGTCACCAATATTCCTCCCAATGAGGTAAGTCCGATTTTAATTGCATTAGGTTTTATCGTATTAAATATTTCTTTGAAAGAAGTAACTTCAACCCGCTTTAATTCTTCTCGCAATTCCTTTGTATAGAAAGTTCGGTAAGACAAATATCTTACAACTATTACTGATACCAACTGACCAATAACTACCGATAGAATACCTGAACCTAACAATATTAATACAATAGAAAAACTTAAATTAAATATTTGTCCAACAATGTTGATTTGCTTATCTCTCTTAATTAACCCTTTTCCTTGTATTAAAGAGTCGTAATATAGTGTATATAAATTATAAGAGGTTACAACAGATAATAGTACCCAGCTGACATAAATCTCTGTATGATTACCATTATACCCTTTTAATAACGTATGAATATAATAGGTACCAAAAGTTAATAGCACAGCAAATGCGATAAAAGCGATTCTCCTATAAAAAAACTGCATAGAATTTATAAGCCCTTTTAGTAAAGAGTAATTTACAACAGGATTTGCCTCCTCCATTTCTTCATAACCATGTTTTTGTAACGATTGTACACCACTAAAAACATACGTCACATTTCGCGTAAACGATGGACTAAATCCAAAATCCATGAGAACTACGAAAGAATAAATACTCATGAAAACTGTCCAAAAACCGACCAATTCACTCGATAATTCTTTTAAAATTATCGGGAATAATATCGCGGAATTTGCAATTTTAAGAAATGTAGATAAATAATTCCAAAGTATATCTTTTTTTCCTATTTCCATCTTACTAATTTACTTTAATACTATTAAAATTGCCCATTCTTTATTGAATACCAAAACGTTTTTTTGCCATCATTTGTATCATCGAATAATGGAATTTTAAATGATAATTTGAAAAATGAGGTATCTTTCCTGAAAGAATCGGCTACTACATCGCTATATGCTTCATTTAGTTTTTGTTCTAACAAATGTAAATGAGGTTGATCTACATCCTTCCCATCTACAATCTTCTTAAAATTACTATTTTTATCATATAAAATTGATAAAAAATAATCTATCAACAAGTAGTCACATATCTTATTATAATGGTTAAAATACTCGATAAACATATTTCTAAAAACTCTGAAAATTTCGCTGTTTCCAGTGGAACCAAGGAAAAATCCCGCCCATCTATATTTGGATGGCGAAGCATTACTTAGCATTTCAGTTTTTATAGAAACAAACTCTTGAGAGAAGTACTTATCTTGTATTTGTTCTACTACCAAAATGGTACTATCTAGCCACAAACCACCAAATTTGTGCAATAATGAAGCTCTTAAAAAATCCGATAGAAATGTCGGAGAAATATTTCCATTTTTATAATTATCAAATATATTTGAAGGAATATTTATGTAATTGGAAACATTATCAAAAGTTATAATCTTAACAGGATGTGTACCTGCGTATTTTTTTATGCTATTAACACAAATTTTATTTAACTCCGGCATCGATTCTTCGCCTTGCCACCAACAAACCCAAATTGGTATAGTGGAAACATTAGTTGTGGTATGATCTGCTTTATCGGGATTAAACGAAAAATCAAAATTTTGAAAAACATTTTCCAAAAGAAAATTCTTAATAATAGAATGTTTTTCTTCGTTTAATAAATGCTTCTTGTCATCAGATAATTCGAGAAAGTAATGAAATCGATTTAATATAATTGTAATCGCCGTTTTTCTATCGATTATATCAAGTAAATAATAATTTCTCTTAATTGAACCTAAAGCCTGTTTTAAACGTATTAAAAACATAATACATTAAATATTTGAGGTATACCAACTAAACATTCTTGACACCCCTTCTTCGATTTCAATGTTATGTTTCCATCCAAGAGCGTTTATTTTTGACACGTCTACAAGTTTACGCATTGTACCATCAGGTTTAGTTGAGTCAAAAACAATGTTTCCTTCGTAACCAATTTCTTTCGAGATTAGCACTGATAAATCGTGGATTGAAATATCAGTTCCAGTTCCTATGTTAATATGAGAGTTTCTTTTTTCAGTATTATCATTAGTAACATCTTGGAAATTTACATTTTCCATTACAAAAACACTTGCATCAGCCATTTCTTCACTCCACAAAAATTCTCGCATCGGTTTACCTGTTCCCCAAAGTTCTAATCTATCTCTAAATATTCCGTATCTATTTAAAATAGACTCAATTTCTTCTTTAGAGTTTGAAGTACTGATATTTTCAATTGGCCTTCTTTTAATATCATTTTCAATAACATCCCAATCACCATTTTCAAGCGCTTTAGCCAGATATATTTTTCTAATCATTGCAGGTAAAACATGACTTTTTTCCAAATCAAAGTTATCATTAGGTCCATATAAATTAGTCGGCATCACAGAAATGAAATTAGTTCCATATTGTATATTAAAACTTTCACACATTTTTATTCCTGCTATTTTTGCAATTGCATAAGGCTCGTTAGTATATTCCAAAGTATTCGTAAGAAGCTCATTCTCATTTATAGGTTGACATGCTTCTTTAGGGTAAATACAAGTACTACCTAAAAACAATAATTTAGTAACATCTTGCTTGTATGCGTTATAAATGACATTTTGTTGTATTTGAAGGTTTTTATAGATAAAATCAGCACGATATATATTATTAGCCATAATCCCTCCTACATATGCAGCCGCTAAAAAAACATATTCTGGCTTTTCTTCCTCAAAAAATTTTTGCGTTGCTATTGGATCTAAAAGATCTAGTTCTTTAGATGTTCTTCCAATGAGATTCTTATATCCTCTATCTGTTAATTTCTTCCAAATTGCTGAGCCAACTAAACCACGATGGCCAGCAACATAAATTTTGCTATTTAATTCCATTCTTAAGAAGTCTATTTTTTCATTAACTTTAAATCTGAAGACACCATATCTTTGACTAAAGCTTTTAAATCATATTGTGGCTTCCAACCTAATTGTTGCTTAGATTTAGTTGGATCTCCTAATAATAAGTCTACTTCTGTAGGACGATAGTATTGCGGATCTACTTTTACAACTGTTTTTCCTATTTCAAGTTGATATTTTGGATTATTGCATTTTTTTACTTTCGCTATTTCATTCGCTTCTTCTCCAATAAATTCTAGCTCGATACCTACTTCTTCGAAAGACATTTTTACAAAATCACGAACATATGTCGTAACTCCTGTTGCAATAACAAAATCCTCTGGTTTATCTTGTTGTAATATTCTCCACATTGCTTCAACATAATCTTTTGCATGCCCCCAATCTCTTTGAGAGTTTAGGTTACCTAAATACAAGCAATCTTGTTTTCCTAAAGCTATACTTGCTGTAGCCATAGTAATTTTACGTGTTACAAAAGTTTCTCCTCTTCGAGGAGATTCGTGATTAAAAAGAATACCATTACAAGCAAACATATTATAGGCCTCTCTGTAATTTTTTGTAATCCAAAAACCATAAATTTTAGCAGCTCCATAAGGAGATCTTGGATAAAACGGAGAATTTTCATCATAAAAACCTTTATTATTCTTATTTTCTTCCATTCCTCCATATAATTCAGAAGTTGAAGCCTGATAAATTCTAGTTTTCTTTTCTAAACCTAAAATTCTAACCGCCTCCAATATTCTTAAAGTCCCAATACCATCTACATTTGCAACATATTCAGGTGAATCAAAAGAGACTTTCACATGAGACATTGCTCCAAGATTATAAATTTCATCTGGCTGTACTTCCTGAATTATTCTAATAATATTAGTTGAATCGGTAAGATCACCATAATGTAGTTTAAAATTAACATGATTTTCATGTTGGTCTTGATATAAATGGTCTATTCTTTGTGTGTTAAAAGAAGAAGCTCTTCTTTTAACACCATGTACCATATATCCTTTTTCTAATAATAATTCAGCCAAATAAGAACCATCTTGTCCAGTTATTCCTGTTATTAATGCTACTTTATTCATTATGTGTTATTCTAATATTTTTTTATTATTTGAAGATAAATTTTCATAAATCTTTTTCACATCTTGCGCTTTTTCTTTTTTCAAAACCAAGATTGCATCATCTGTTATCACTAAAATACATTTTTTTAGTCCTAAAAATTCTGTATGTAATTTAGAACCAATGACCATGTTACCATGTTTGTCAATCGGATGTTTTTTTGATAACAAATAATCATAAATAGACTCAAAAGATCCCATATCAGACCATTTAAATCGGCCTATCACTGCCTGTAATTTTTCTGTCTTTTCCATAACTGCATAATCAACAGAAATAGAAGGTATTATTAAGCTCTCTTCTAAAGGAAGTATATTATCCTTTGATAATTCAAATGCTTTCAATGCACTTTCAAAAACATCAGGTTCATGTATTTTTAACTCGTTCAAGAATGTCTTTGCTTGAAAACAAAACATTCCTGAATTCCAATAAAAATCAGCTAATTTTAGAAATTCTTGAGCCGTATCTAAATTTGGTTTTTCTCTAAAACCTAAAACATCACCGTTTTTAATTTGAATATATCCATAACCCGTTTCTGGTTTTGTTGGTTGTAATCCAAAAGTTACAATACTCCCTTTTTTTGCAAGTTCAATTGCTTCCTGAATTGCTGAATTATATATATCAAGATCTTCAATTAAATGATCAGAAGGTGAAACCAATAAAATATCTTCAGGGTGAGCCTTGAAAGCTGCAAAAGCAATCGCTGCTGCCGTATTTCTAGGAGTAGCCTCTATTACTTCATGAAATTTCTCAATTCCTAAATCTTTTAATGCTTTTCTTGATAAATGGTAGTTATCAACATTACCTACAACAATAAGTTCCTCGCAAATATCTTTGTTTCGAATTATTGTTTGTTGAAATAAAGATTTTCCTTCAAATAAGTCAATATATTGCTTTGGTTTTTCTTTTCGAGACAATGGCCAAAGTCGACTACCAACACCTCCTGTTAAAATTACGTTAATGATTCTCATGCGCGATTGTAGTCGTCTTCAATTCTTACAATATCATCTTCTCCAAAATAAGTTCCATATTGCACTTCTACAAATACAACAGGTTCATTTGTTTTATTCTCAATACGATGATGAGCTCCTTGTGGAATTTGAGCAACTTCTCCTGCTTTATAGTCTTTTATATCATCATTAATTGTAATTGTACCAATACCCGAAACTATTGTCCAAACTTCACCTCTTTTAAAATGATATTGTAAAGACAATCTCCCGCCCGGATTTACTTGAATTCTTTTTACTTTATGCGTATCGCTATCTTCTAATACCCAATATTCTCCCCATGGTCTAATATCATGTTCCATTTTATAGTAATAGTTTATTTGTTGATCTTCATTAAATACTCCCCATATCCACTTTTACGTAATGGTTCCGCTATTTTTTGTAATTGCTCTTTGTTGATGTAGCCCATACGATAAGCCACTTCTTCTATGGCACCAATTTTCATTCCTTGACGCTCTTCAATCACTTGTACAAATTGTCCTGCTTGCATCAATGAATTTATTGTACCTGTATCTAGCCAAGCTGTACCTCGATTGAAAACACCAACTTTTAATTTCCCTCTCTTCAAATATTCAGCGTTAATATCCGTAATTTCTAATTCACCTCGTGGAGAAGGTTGTATATTTTTTGCAATTTCTACCACATCATTGTCATAAAAATACAACCCAGGAACCGCATAATTTGATTTTGGTTCTTTAGGTTTTTCCTCAATTGAAACGACTTCGTTTTTCTCATTAAACTCAACAACTCCGTAACGTTCAGGATCGCTCACTTGATAAGCAAAAACTACACCACCATCTGGATCTGCAGAATCTTGTAACAATTTAGACATACCTGAAGCATAAAATATATTATCTCCAAGAATTAAGGCTACTTTATCGTCTCCAATAAATTCTTCTCCTAAAATAAAAGCTTGTGCCAAACCATCAGGACTCGGTTGTTCTTTATAAGAAAATTTACATCCAATCTGTGAACCATCACCTAATAACTTCTCAAAATGCGGTAAATCATGAGGTGTAGAAATAATCAATATTTCATTTATCCCTGCCAACATCAACGTTGACAATGGATAATAAATCATCGGTTTATCATACACCGGCATCAATTGCTTACTTACAGCCAACGTTAATGGATGTAATCGCGTTCCTGAGCCTCCGGCTAATATTATTCCTTTCATGTTTTTTTTTGTTGTTAAAACGGTTATATGGTTAGATGGTTAAAGGGTGAACTTGTGAACTTGTAAACGTGTGAACTTGTAACTCCTTCACTTGTTAACCTCTTCACTTTTTCACTTGTTAACCTCTTCACTTCTTCACTTGTCAAATTGTGAACTTGTAAACTTGTAAACGTGTGATCATGTAAACTCCTTCACTTGTTAACTTCTTCACTTGTTAACCTCTTCACTTCTTCACTTGTCAAATTGTGAACTTGTAACTCCTTCACTTGTTAACTTCTTCACTTGTTAACTCCTTCACCTCTTCACTTGTTCACTTGTAAACTTCTTCACTTGTCAAATTATGAACTTGTAAACTTGTAAACGTGTGATCATGTAACTCCTTCACTTGTTAACTTCTTCACTTCTTCACTTGTCAAATTATGAACTTGTAACTCCTTCACTTGTTAACTTCTTCACTTGTTAACTCCTTCACCTCTTCACTTGTTCACTTGTAAACTTCTTCACTTGTCAAATTATGAACTTGTAAACTTGTAAACGTGTGATCATGTAACTCCTTCACTTGTTAACTTCTTCACTTCTTCACTTGTCAAATTATGAACTTGTAAACGTGTGAACGTGTGATCATGTAAACTTGTGAACTTGTAACTTCTTCACCTCTTCACTTGTTAACCTCTTCACTTGTTAACTCCTTCACTTGTTAACTTCTTCACCTCTTTACTTCTTCACTCCTTCACTTGTTAACTTCTTCACTTGTTAACTCCTTCACTTGTTAACTTCTTCACTTGTTAACTCCTTCACTTGTTAACTTGTTCACTTGTTAACTTTTTCACTTGTTCACTTGTTAACCTCTTCACTTGTTAACCTCTTTACTCCTTCACTTGTTCACTTGTTAACTTTTTCACTCCTTCACTTCTTCACTTCTTCACTCCTTCACTTCTTCACCTCTTCACTTCTTCACTTGTTCACTTGTTACCCCCTTAACCTTAAACTCTCCAAACGACTGCGCCTCTTCATCTTTCTCCGAAATAATCATTTTATCTGTTGGAATTTGCCAATCTATATTCAGTTCGCTGTCTAAAGGGTTAACGCCATTTTCTGATGCTTTATTGTATCCATTATCACATTTATAAAAAAAAGTAGCTTGCTCTGAAATCACCGAAAAGCCATGTAAAAATCCTCTCGGAATAAACAATTGTTTTTTATTATCTGCCGATAATTCAACTGCAACTGATTGTCCATAGGTTTCAGAACCTGGACGAACATCAACCGCCACATCGATTACAGCACCTTCTACCACACGAACTAATTTTGCTTGCGCATGTTCTCCCGCTTGCATATGTAAACCACGAACAACACCATAAGACGAATTTGATTGATTGTCTTGAACAAAAGTTGGTTTGTAACCCAAAATTTCTTCTATTTTATTTTCGTTATACGACTCAAAGAAATAACCTCTCGAGTCTTCAAAAACAGTTGGTTCTAAAATAAAACAACCTTTTAATTTTGTTTCTGTTGCTTTCATTTAATTGTCAATATTGTTTTATAATGTTAATAAAGTTGATAAGGTTATAAAAGGTTAATAAGGTTAGATAGATATAAAAAGGTTAATCTATTCTCAATGATTTAATCAATTTAGAAAGCATACTTTTTATATAATTTATACTCTTTTGAAATTGTATTAAATTACCAATAAATCCTAATCGAAAAGCTATTTCCAATTGCGTTTCAAGTTCACTTACTGAACCTAGCGCAATATAAAGAAAACGTATAAACTCAGCTTGACTTTGTCGACCTGCTCCTTCTGCAATATTACTTGGGATAGAGACCGCACTCCGTTTCATTTGATTGGTCAATCCGTAAAGTTCTTCTTTAGGGAAAATTTTTACAGTTTCATAAACACAGACGACTAAATCCATAGATTCTTGCCAAACTTTTAATTCTTTATGACTAGCCATATTTTTTAAAGTTTTATATGTGTGGTGGTAAAAAAGGCTTAAGGTGAAATGAGAAAATAGAGAAATGGGGAGAACTAACTTTCTTAACTTTCTTAACTTTCTTAACTTTCTTAACTTTCTTAACTTTCTTAACTTTCTTAACTTTCTTAACCTTCTTAACTTTCTTAACCTTATTAACTATTAATTATACTGTTTTTCGTAATATTTTTGGTAATCTCCAGAGGTTACATTTTCTAGCCATTCTTTGTTGGATAAAAACCAATCAATTGTTAGACTCAAACCTTGCTCAAACGTCACACTTGGTTTCCAGCCTAATTCTTCGTTGATTTTTGTTGCATCGATGGCGTAACGTAAATCGTGTCCTGGACGATCTTTCACAAAGGTGATTAATTGTTCTGAAGTTCCTGCTTCTTTACCCAATTTTTCGTCCATTTGTTTACACAATTCTTTTACCAAATCGATGTTTTTCCATTCGTTGAAACCTCCTACATTGTAAGAATCTCCATTTTTTCCTTCGTGGAAAACTAAATCAATCGCCTTGGCATGATCGATTACAAATAACCAATCACGTGTATATTTTCCATCTCCATAAATCGGAAGCGGATTATTATTTAAAATATTATGAATACATAATGGAATCAATTTTTCTGGAAAATGATTTGGACCATAATTGTTCGAACAATTCGTTATCACAATTGGTAAACCGTACGTATCATGATAGGCTCTCACAAAATGATCCGAAGATGCTTTTGATGCTGAATAGGGCGAATGCGGATCATAAGACGTTTCTTCCGTAAAAAAACCTTCATCTCCCAAAGCACCAAAAACCTCATCTGTAGATACATGATGAAAACGTTTTCCTTCGAAATTATTGTTCCAAATTGTTTTTGCAGCATTCAAAAGGTTCACCGTTCCGATTACATTTGTCATCACAAATTCTAATGGATTTGTAATCGAGCGATCTACGTGAGATTCGGCCGCTAAATGAATGACTCCTTCTGGTTGATGTTTTTCAAAAACGTCTAAAATTTGTTTTGCATCTGTAATATCTGCTTTTACAAATTCGTAATTTGGCTTAGATTCAATGTCTTTCAAATTCTCTAAATTTCCTGCATAGGTCAAAACATCAAGATTGATAATTTTTGTTTCAGGATAATTTAAAACAAATTCTCTTACAACGTGAGAACCGATAAATCCAGCTCCACCTGTAATTAAAATAGTTTTCATAGTATTTTTATAGTCGTTTATCAACTTCTTCTTTAGGCAAAGCCCCTTTTACATCATAAATCACACCATTTTCATTTAAATAATCATTTAACTGAAGATTTAAAAATTCGTCGTGTGAAACTGTTAGAATAATGGCGTCGAATTGGTGAACTGGTGAATTGGTGAACTGGAAAACCTGATCCCATGTATTACAAAAAGTTATTCCGTATTCATGGTTTACCTCATCCGGGTTAGCCCAAGGGTCTAACGTTGTCACCTCTATTCCATATTCTTCTAAAGCATGAATCACATCAATTGCTTTTGAATTTCGTATATCGGGGCAATTTTCTTTAAAGGTAATTCCTAAATTTAGAACTCTTGCTCCTTTTACTTTAATATCGTTATTTATTAACAATTTAACAACCTGAGAAGCCACAAACGCTCCCATCGAATCATTTAATCTCCTTGCTGCAAGAATTAATTCAGAATAATAACCAATTTCTTGTGCTTTTTGAGCCAAATAAAATGGATCAACGCCAATACAATGTCCTCCAACAAGACCTGGTTTGAACGGTAAAAAATTCCATTTTGTTCCGGCTGCTTCCAAAACATCGTTTGTATCAATATCCATTAGCGAAAAAATCTTCGATAATTCATTGATAAATGCAATATTGATATCACGCTGCGAATTTTCGATCACTTTTGACGCTTCTGCAACCTTGATTGTAGGTGCTAAATGAGTCCCAGCAACAATTACTGATCTATATAAATCATCAACTATTTTTCCAATTTCTGGAGTTGAACCTGATGTTACTTTTAAAATTTTCTCAACCGTATGTTTTTTATCTCCTGGATTAATTCTTTCTGGCGAATATCCCGCATAAAAATCTTGATTAAACTTCAATCCCGAAAATTGTTCCAATACTGGAATACATTCTTCTTCTGTAACACCTGGATAAACCGTTGATTCGTAAATAACAATATCATTTGGTTTTAAAACTTTACCTACCGTTTCTGAAGCCTTTTTAAGCGGTGTTAAATCAGGTCGATTATTTTTATCTACAGGAGTTGGAACAGTTACAATAAAAATTGTAGCATCTCTAATATCTTCTGTATTTGATGAGCAAAACAATCCGTTTTGAGATTCTTCGACAAGCTCAGAATCTGAATTAAAAGGATTTTGATTAACTAAAACATTTTGTAAAACATTATTCTCAACTTCTAAAGTTGAATCAATTCCATTGTTTAATTCAGCAATACGTTTCTGATTGATATCAAACCCAACAACAGGGTATTTTGTTGCAAATAATCGAGCCAAAGGTAAACCTACGTAACCTAAACCGATAACTGCTATTTTATGTTGTTGATTCATTTATTATAATATTTTCTGTACCATTGTACAAAGTTATACACTCCTTTGTCAACAGGATAATTAGGATTATAACCAAATTTATCTTTCAAATCTTGGACATCCGCCCATGTTTGATTGACATCTCCTGCTTGCATCGGATACATTTCTAAAATAGCTTTTTCACCTGTCGAAAGCTCAACTTCTTTGATAAAATCCATTAATTGAACAGGTTTACTATTCCCAATATTGTATAATTGGTATTTTTCTTTAATATTTTTATCTTCAAGTATTTTGTCTATTCCTTGAATAATATCATCAATGTAAGTGAAATCACGTGACAAATCACCGTGATTAAAAACTTTTAAGGGTTGATGATTCAAAATAGCATCTGTAAACAAAAACATGGCCATATCTGGTCGTCCCCAAGGTCCATAAACCGTGAAAAAACGTAATCCTATGGTTTGGAAATTGTATAAATGGCTATACGCATGCGCCATTAGCTCATTTGCTTTTTTGGTAGCTGCGTATAAACTAATGGGATGATCAACGTTTTGATTTGTTGAAAAAGGAACATCTGAAGAGTTTCCGTAAATACTTGAACTACTTGCGTACAGTAATTTTTTGACGTTATAATTTCGGCAACATTCTAAAATATTTAGAAAACCAACTAAATTACTCTGTCCATAGGCATCAGGATTTTCGATACTATACCGAACACCTGCCTGAGCAGCTAAATTAACAACCGCATCAAACGAATATTCTTTAAAAAGTTGAGCCAATGACTCTTTATCTTCTAAATTCATTCGATAGAAAATCATCTTTTCTTCGTGTTTAGAAGAAAGAACTTTCTGCCCAAAATTTGAAGCAAATTCTTGATTGATTCCTAATTCTTTTAATCGATCATATTTTAACTGAACAGTGTAATAATCGTTAATGTTATCAATTCCAACAACTTTGATGTTTTTTTCGATTAATTTTTCAGCTAAATGGTAACCTATGAAACCAGCTACACCAGTTATGAATACTGTTTTCATTATTTCTCCTTTTCAGAAGTCGCAACTACTTTTCTTAATCCTGAACTAGAGAAGCGGTGTGTACGCTTGTTGTAGTAAATTTGAATATGATTATCTAAACAATATTGTTTTCCTGTAAAGTCGATATTTCGGTATTCTTCCCCTATAATTCTAATATTTACTGGTAAAGCACTTAACATATCAAACAAATCTTGTTCGGTTTCGTAAGGAATAATTTCGTCGACATAACGACAACCTTCTAATTGAATATAACGCTCTACGATGGATTGCGTAGGACTATTTTTTGAAGGGTCTACACTTGCAGGATCTGTATTAAGCCCTACAATTAAGTAGTCGCATTGTCTTTTAGCTTCTTCGAGCATCATCACATGACCTGCATGAAGCAAGTCAAATATACCGAATGTAATTCCCGTTGTCATTTTATAATACTATTGTTGGAGCGACAAATTTAGGGATTTATATTGAATTAATTGTAAGCTTTTATGACATAAAAAAAGCACTCAAATCGAGTGCTAGGTATTTAAATTAATTCAGAATTTCTTTTTTCTAAATGCGTATAAACATTCTTTACTTCCTGCGAATATTCTTTTTGTAGAATTAAATTCGCGGTTGGGGTATTCACAAAAATAGTGTTTTGCAAACCGACAAAAGAAGTATAAACATCTGTTCCAATCACCATGTTTCCATTACGATCGACATAATGTCCGTTCATCACAAAATAATCATACAAGGATTCGAAAGAACCTAAATCATTCCAAACAAATTTTGCTGGAACTACTTTTATCTTCTTGCTTCGTTCCATTACAGCATAATCGATACTATTTGATGGAATATTCATTGAAAGTTCTTCGTTCAATTCTCCGTTGATATTTTCAGACCAAGCTATTTTAGACGCTTCGTAAATTTCTTTTTCAAATTTCTTTAGTTCTTTCAATAAAACACGTGCTTTGAAACAAAACATTCCACTGTTCCACAAAAAATTCCCTTGCTCGATAAAATCTTGTGCTGTGATATGATTTGGCTTTTCGCGGAAAGAAAGTACATTATCGCCTTTGTGCTCAATATAGCCATAACCCGTTTCTGGACGAGTTGGTTGTACACCAAATGTAACGATATAATCTTTTTCGGCTAACGCAATCGCTTTTTTCATCGCAACTTGATACGCTTCCATATCTTCGATCAAATGATCAGATGGTGTAACAATTAGAATATCATCATCCTCAACTGCTAAAGCGGCAAATGCAATCGCCGCTGCTGTATTACGTGGAACAGCCTCTACAATTTTTGTGTATTCAACATTCATTTTATCAAGTACTTCTTGACTTAAATGGTCATTATCTTTATTCCCAATCACCATTAATTTATCAGCAATTGGACGATTACGTTGAATCGTTAACTCAAATAAAGATTGCCCATTAAACAAATGTAAATATTGTTTGGGATGACTTTTTCGTGAAAGTGGCCAAAGTCTACTCCCAACACCACCAGATAAGATCACATTATAAATACACATAAATTCTTCTAATTCGAACTTGTAAAGTTATTAAAAACTACTATATCATCGCATTCTATTATGATTTTTCTTTTAAACACAAAAAAAGCGTTCAAAAATGAACGCTTTAAAGTATTAGTATTGATTTTATTAAATCATCGAAATACGTAATGTATTGGTAATTCCTTTCTCAAATGCTGGCATTGCATTCAGATTGATGATATAATCACCATATTCTACATAACCCGCATTTTTCGCTAAGATATTGACCTCTGTAACCGTTTGATCCGTAGATGTATCGCGAGGATCGTAATTGATTGCTTTTACTCCCCATAATAGGTTCAACATACGGTTAATACGTTTACTTGGATTGAAAACCAAAATAAATGAATTTGGACGATGTGATGAAATTTGGAAAGCGGTATAACCAGAATACGTCAACGTTGCAATTGCTTTCGCTCCTGTATCTTCTGCCATTTTAGCTGCATTGTAACAAACCATATCGGTTACGAAACGTTCGTTTTTGATCTTTGGTTTGTGCTCTGGTACATGTACGTGCTCATCATCTTCGACTGTTTGAAGAATCTTCGTCATTTTCTCGATAACTTGTACAGGATATTGTCCTACAGAAGTTTCTCCAGATAACATTACTGCATCTGCTCCATCAAAAACTGCATTTGCAACATCAGAAACTTCCGCACGAGTTGGTGTTAAACTCGAAATCATAGTTTCCATCATTTGTGTTGCAACAATAACTGGTTTACGCGCTAATTTCGCTTTGTCAATTAATTGTTTTTGCGCTTTTGGAACGATTTCAAACGGAACCTCAACTCCTAAATCTCCACGAGCAACCATTAATCCATCCGAAAATTCTAAAATATCATCGATATTTTCTAATGCTTCAGGTTTTTCAATTTTAGAGATAATTGGAATTTTTACTGTTCCATGTTCTTTGATAAATTCTGATAAATCTTTTACATCTTGTCCAGAACGTACAAAAGATAATGCAAACCAATCGACACGATTTTCGATTGCGAATTTTGCATCTTCTTTATCTTTTTCTGTTAGAGCAGGTAAAGAAATATTGGTATTTGGTAAGTTAACTCCTTTTTTAGAACGTAGCGGACCTCCTTGAATCGTTTCTGCTTTTACAGTATCCGTTCCGTTTGTCTCGATTACTTTGAAGATTAATTTTCCGTCATCAATCAAAATATTTTCTCCCACTTGCACATCTTGCGCAAACTTTTTGTACGTCATAAAAACTTTTTCTTTCGTTCCTACAACATCTTCGTTTGTGAAAGTTAAAATATCTCCTGGATTGATTACGAAATCTTCGTGTTCCATTTTTCCAATACGCAACTTAGGTCCTTGTAAATCCGCTAAAATTGCTGTATTGTAGCCATGATCGTTATTTAATTGATGAATTGTTTCAATCTTACGTTTCACATCCGCATAGTCTGCGTGCGAAAAGTTGATACGGAACACATCTGTTCCTTTTCTCATCATTTCTAATAAAATCTCTGGACTTTCTGTTGCCGGACCTAAAGTCGCGACAATTTTTGTCTTTTTAAGATATTGTCTATCGTAAATCATAATTTTTCCCTTTTTTTATGCACAATATTTTGTTAGAAAACCAATTGATCTGCATTGCTAATCAAATCGATATCTATTTTTTTGATCGTTTTTATAAAATCTTTTTCTACAAATGGTAGTTGAAGATATTGTAGTTCATCTTCCCAACCAGAGATTTTTACAACATAGTTGCAATCCTTGTAATTTGGCACAAGAATAACACTCTCTTTAAAAAGATTTGATAAATCTACTTCATTTTTTTTAAAATCGGATTGATTTGGAATATTTTTAATGATATGATAATCTATTTTATTTGCTTCGTCTAACCATTGATAGGTTTCGAAAAAATAAGTATGCTCATCTAACCAAATATCCAAATCCTGAATACGCTCAAAACGCGTATCAAAAGTAGAGTTGAGATGGAAAATAAATTGTGTAGAAGTGTTAAAACTAGAATTTACGCCTATGAGATGAAAATCTATCCAATCATCATATAAGAGTAATTCTGCCATGTTTCTAAACTTTTTCTATTTTCTTTTGTAACGAATAGTAGGCGCGTTTTGCTGCGCTTTCTTCCGCTTTCTTTTTAGAAGTTCCTCTCCCTTTCGAGATGACTTTATCATTGAGACGGATTACTGACACAAAAACTTGCAAATCTTCTGCGTTTTGCTCCTCAAATGTATTGAATCTTATCGTATTTCTCGTTTTTTGACTCCATTCCAAAATCAACGATTTGTGACTTGTAATCGTGTGTTCCAAACGATCTAAATCCGCATAAGGGTCAATAATTTTGATTTGAATAAATTTTTGTACAGCATCTATGCCTCCATCAACATAAATTGCTCCTACCAACGCCTCCAACATATCACCATTTACGTCTTCACCTAAATTGTTGTGATTGTTCATTGGATCCAAATAATCTAACAAGCCAAGTTGTTTGGAAACGGCATTCAATTGTTTACGCGAAACAATTTTAGAGCGCATTTTTGTCAAATAACCTTCTTGTTGATCTGGCGCTTTGTAGTATAAGTACATTGCTGCAGAAGCACCAAGTAATGCATCTCCTAAAAACTCTAATCTTTCAAAGTTTATACTGTTTCCATTTTCATCTTTTTTCTGTGCAGATCTGTGGGTAAATGCTTCTTTAAAAACCTCAACATTGCGAGGAGTATAACCCAAAATCGACTTCAAAAATTTCAAAAAAGGATCAGATGAATTTGAATCATCACGATGATTTTTAAAAGAAAATAATTTTTTTAAGAAAGACATTACTTATACTTCTTAAATATCACACAAGCATTGTGACCACCGAAACCAAAAGTATTACTCAATGCATAATCTACATTTTTCTCTTTTGCTTTGTTAAATGTATAATCGATTTTAGGATCAAGATTTTCATCATCCGTAAAATGATTAATTGTTGGTGGAACGATACTATTATTGATTGCTCCAATAGCCGAAATCGCTTCAATAATCCCTGCACCACCTAATAAGTGACCAGTCATAGATTTTGTTGAATTGATTTGAATATTATAAGCATGTTCTCCAAACAATTTTTGAATAGCTTTAGATTCCGCAATATCTCCTAATCCAGTCGATGTACCATGCATATTAATATGATCTACATCTTCTACACTGATATTTGCGTCTAATAAAGCCTCTCTCATCACATTTAATGCGCCTAATCCTTCGGGATGTGGAGCTGTAATATGGTGAGCATCTGCTGTCATTCCTGTTCCTACTAATTCTGCATAAATGGTAGCTCCACGCGCAATAGCATGTTCGTACTCTTCTAACACAATACATCCAGCTCCTTCTCCCATTACAAAACCGTCACGGTCTTTGTCGAAAGGTCTTGAAGCAGTTTGAGGATCATCATTTCGTGTAGATAACGCATGTAATGCATTGAAACCTCCAATACTTGATGCTGTAATCGCAGCTTCTGAACCTCCTGTTACAATTGCTTCTGCTTTTCCAAGTCTTAATAACATATAAGCGTCAATAATTGCATTTGTTGAAGAGGCACATGCCGAAACAGTTGTATAATTAGGTCCCATAAGACCAAATTCCATTGAAATATGACCAGGCGTGATATCTGCAATCATCTTAGGGATAAAGAAAGGATTGAAACGTGGTGTTCCATTTCCTGTCGCGTAATTCGAAACTTCTTCTTCAAAAGTTTTAATTCCACCGATACCAGATCCCCATATAACGCCGATACGCTCTTTGTTTACATTTGTATCTTCTAAGATTCCACTGTGTTTTATTGCCTCTCTAGCTGCAATAATTCCCAATTGGGCACAACGGTCAATTTTTCTTGCCTCTTTACGATCAAAATGATCTTCGATATTGAAGTTTTTGATCTCACAAGCAAATTGTGTCTTAAAAAGAGTTGCGTCAAAAAGCGTAATAGGCGCAGCGCCACTTACACCATTCACTAATCCATTCCAGTATTCTTGGTATGTATTTCCGATTGGTGTTAGCGCGCCTAAACCTGTTACTACTACTCTTTTTAATTCCATAAAATAGGAACTATTACTTGTTTAAGTCTTCGATGTATGTTACAGCTTGACCTACAGTTGAAATTTTTTCTGCTTGATCGTCTGGAATTTGGATATCAAATTCTTTTTCGAATTCCATGATTAATTCTACTGTGTCTAATGAATCAGCTCCTAAATCGTTAGTGAAACTTGCTTCTAGCGTAACTTCGCTTTCGTCAACTCCTAATTTATCTACGATAATCGCTTTCACTCTTGATGTAATGTCAGACATAATTTTCTAATTTTAATTGTTGTAAACTAGTGCAAAAATATAAAACTTATATTAAATACAAGCTTTTTTTTATATGCACGCATAAGAACTTGCAAATATAGGGTGAATAAATATTCACGAAAACGTTTAAGTGAATGACATAAGTCAAATTTTTCACGCTTCTTTTTATTGTAACTTTGTGCAAAGTTTTTACCTTTAATATTTTAAAATACTATAAAAATCACAAAAATGAGCATAGAATTGGCATCTTACGGAATAAAAAATTCCAAAATTAACTATCAATTATCTCCTGAAGAGCTTACAGAGAAAATGATAGAATTAGGACAGGGAGAAATTACATCTTCTGGAGCAGTAAATATGTTAACCGGAGAATTTACAGGACGTTCTCCTAAAGACCGTTTTATTGTTAAAGACGAAATCACTGCAGAAAACGTTTGGTGGGATGGAAACATCAATATTCCTTTCGATTCTGATAAATTTGACGCTTTATACGATAAAGTTGTGGAGCATTTAAGCAACCGCGAAATTTATGTACGTGATGCTTTTGCTTGTGCTGACGATGCTTACAAAACAAAAATTAGAGCAATTACAGAAACTCCTGCTGCTAATTTATTTATTTATAACATGTTTATTCGTCCAACAGAAGAAGAATTAAAAAACTTTGGTGATGCTGAATGGACAATTATAAATGCGCCAACTTTTGTTGCAGATGCAGACGAAGATGGTACAAGACAACACAATTTCTCTATCTTGAATTTTAAACGTAAAATCGTTTTAAACGGAGGAACTGGTTATACAGGAGAAATGAAAAAAGGTATTTTCTCTGCCTTGAACTTCATCCTGCCAGTATTTAGAATTACTTTACCAATGCACTGTTCTGCTAACTCAGGTGAAAACGGAGATACAGCAATGTTCTTTGGTTTATCTGGAACAGGAAAAACAACTTTATCGGCAGATAAAAACAGACGTTTGATTGGTGATGATGAGCACGGATGGACAGAAGACAATACGGTTTTCAATTTTGAAGGTGGTTGTTACGCAAAAGTTATCAACTTATCTCCAGAAGGTGAGCCAGAAATTTTTGCAGCGATCAAAGATGGAGCTTTATTAGAAAACTGTAAATTAATTCCAGGAACTAACGAGGTTGATTTTACAGATACATCTATCACAGAAAACACACGTGTTTCTTATCCAATTGATTATATCGAAAATATTGCAGTTCCATCTGTAGGAAAAAATCCTAAAAATATTTTCTTCTTATCGTTTGATGCTTACGGAGTTTTCCCTCCAATTGCAAAATTAAACCCAGATCAAGCGGCTTACTTGTTTATCTCTGGATATACATCTAAAGTGGCTGGTACAGAAGCTGGTGTTACAGAGCCTCAAACTACATTTTCTACATGTTTTGGTGCGCCATTTATGCCGTTACACCCAACTAAATATGCTGAAATGTTGAGCGATAAAGTTGAGAAAACTGGTGTAAATGTTTGGTTAATCAATACAGGTTGGAATGGTAAAAAAGAGCGTATGTCTTTAAAAGATACACGTGCGGTTATCAATGCAGCTTTAAACGGAGATTTGAACAACGCAGAATTCAAAAAAGATCCTTATTTCGGATTTGAAGTTCCAGTTGCAATCGAAGGTGTTGCTTCAGAAAAATTAAGTCCAGCTACTTCTTTTGATTCTACAGCAGCATACGAAGCAAATGCAAAAGAATTAGCAGATAAATTCAAAGCGAATTTCAAGAAATTTGAAGAGTTTGCAACTGCTGATTTATTAGCTGGTGGACCAACGATTTAAGGATAAGATTGAGGTTAAGATTAAGTTTTTAACTCATTTTGAAAATCAGAAATAAATATAAAACCGAGCAAATTGCTCGGTTTTTTTATGTTTTTAAATGTTGAATAAATCTTTACATAGATGCATAGAAATACAATTTTCTATTTGACATCAAAATCAGTAGTTTACTCATCGTTTTTCATCTTTGATGAAAATTACATTTTCAAGTAAAAATCCTTTGTCAACTGAATATAATCTTCTGTGTACTGATGACGATCGACTTCGATAATTAATTCTTTTTCTTCTACTTCTTTTTCATGAAAACTAAATTCTAATAACACACGTTTTGTTAACGTTGTCGAATTCCCTTTGATATAAACGACACGAGATAGTTTTAAAGCATTTTGAGCAGCTATCGTACAAAAACCATCCATTTGATCGTATGGAATTATAAAACTCGCTAATCCGTCTTTATGTAGTAATTCAGCAGTTTTTTTTATTAATTCTTCGAAAGTCAATGTTTCTTGCTGGCGTGCTTGTTTACGCGCGTCAAAATCAACCGTATCATTCACCACAAAAAAAGGTGGATTACTGACAATCAAATCATATTTTTTATTGGTTGAATAATCTTGAAGCGATGAATTAAAAATGGTTAATCGATCTGAAAAAGGTGCATTATCGAAATTTTCTTTTGCTTGTAAAAAAGCAGCGTTATCAATTTCTATTGCATCAATCATCGAATGAGGAAAACGTTGCGCTAACATCAACGAAATTAATCCAGTTCCTGTACCAATATCTAAAATAGTATTTCCATTTTTTAAAACAGTCCAAGCACCAAGTAAAACACCATCTGTGCCTACTTTCATTGCGGTTTTGTCTTGAAAAATTTCGAATTGTTTGAATCGAAAAGGTTTTCTATTCATTGTAAGGAATCAAAATATAGAATGTTGTACCAACAAAAATTTCGGTTTCGAAACGAATGGTTCCGTCGTAATCATCAATAATTTTTTTCACCATTGGCAAACCAATTCCCATTCCACTATTCTTTGTTGTAAATTTCGGAACAAAAATAGAATCTTGTGATTCGATAGGAATTCCATTCCCATTATCTTGAATGGTGATATGAAGAAAATCTTTAACTAACGCCACATCTACTCTCACTTTTGCTGTACGAGATTGTGGAATAGATTGAAACGCATTCTTAGTAATATTGGTGATAATTCGATTCAAATATTGTTTATCAAAAGTCATCATGATGATGTTTGGAGAATAATTAAATTCGATAAACTCCATTGGAAAAACATAAAGCGTGTTTTTTATAACATCAACTACATCAATTTTTTCATCTTTACGAGAAGGCATTTTAGCAAAATCTGAAAAAGCTTCGGCAATCGCAGAAATGGTGTCAATTTGTTGCAATAAAATATTAGTTGTTCGCATCGTCTTTTCTTCAAGATTTGGATCATTTACATCAAATTTTCGCATATAATTCTGTAGCATTAATCGCATTGGTGTTAATGGATTCTTGACTTCATGCGCAACTTGTTTCGCAAAATCTCGCCATGCTTCTTCACGTTCTTGCTTAGCTAATAAATCTGATTGTTCCCGCAATCGGTACAACATATCATTATAAGAATCTACCAGAACCTTTATTTCATCGTTACCATCGTAACGAATCGGCATATTGTTTACAATAACTTCTGTTTCTCGAATACGATCTGCAAATGACCAAAGTTTATTCAGGGTACGTTTTGTAACAAAATAAACCGCTAACGTTCCAAACAAAAGAATAACTCCAAAAGCTAATCCATAACTACCAATTAAGGTAAACATGTCTTGCTGTAAAAAATCTTGGTTAGATTGATAAGGTAGACAGAGAACAGCAATATTTTCGTTGTAATAATTTTTGATATTACTATAAGACGAATAAACATTATTGTCGTCGGCTGTATCTTTATTCGTTACAATAAAATCATTTGATTTTTGTAGTTGGTCTAATATTTTCTGAGGTAAAACATCATAAGTCGTTGAAACTGGCTGTGTGGTTAAAATTTTATTACCACGTAAATCATAAATTACAATATCGGTTTTATTGATATCACCGATGCGAAGAAAACCATCTTCTAAAATGTCATGAATATTATCTTTGCTTGCTATCCCAGGGTAATTATCCATTTCATAATCTATCGCAGATTCTACCGCTCTAACTTTTCGTTTGAGAATATCTTCGTGATATTGTTTAGTTTGTGCATTGAAATGATTGGCAGTAATCAGCAAGATAGCTCCTGCTGTAAATAACAAAATCGTTACCATATAAATGATAATACGAACGGGTAGCGATAGGTTATTTTTTTTTCTAATCATTTTATTTTTGGAATAATCTTTTGACGTATTTTCCTAAGATATCAAATTCTAAATTCATTGTATCGCCAACTTTCACTTGATTAAGGTTTGTAAACTCCCAAGTATATGGAATAATTGCAACCGAAAACTGCCCTACTTTACTGTCAACAACTGTTAAACTAATTCCGTTAAGACAAATCGAACCTTTTTCTACTGTAACATTTCCAGACGATGCTTCATCATATTCTACTGTAACAAAAAAGCTACCATTTTGGTTTTCTATCGAAACAATTTTTCCGGTTTGATCTACATGACCCTGCACAATGTGACCATCGATACGACCATTGAATTGCAAACATCGTTCTAAATTGATCAAATCACCTTCTTTTAATGTGTTAAAATTTGTTTTTTGTAGCGTTTCCTCTATAGCAGTGACTTTGTAAAGCCCATCTTTGAAATCAACAACTGTTAAACAGACTCCATTATGTGCAACACTTTGATCAATTTTTAATTCATCACAAAAATCAGCTTCAATCCATAAATGTAAATTAGATTGCTCTTTCTCTGCTTTTATAAGCTTTCCTACTCCTTCTACGATTCCTGTAAACATGATGTTATTTTTGGTGAAAATAATAATTAATTTAAACTTATAAAATGAAAAAGGGATGATTTTAAAACATCATCCCTTAAATATATTAACTCTGTAATAATTTTTACTCTACAGTAACAGATTTTGCCAAGTTACGAGGCTGATCTACATTCTTACCTAATTTAACGGCAATCCAGTACGATAATAATTGTAATGGAATAGCTGTTAAGATTGGAGAGAATTCTTCTGCTGTTTCTGGGATTACCACGTAATCATCTGCCATAGCAGTTACTTGCTCGTCACCATCATTCACAATTGCAATTACTTTGGCGTTACGTGATTTAATTTCTTGAATATTAGAAACTACTTTTTCGTAATAACCTTTTTTCGTTGCAATAACGATAACTGGCATATTTTCGTCCAATAACGCAATTGGCCCGTGCTTCATCTCTGCTGCTGGATAACCCTCTGCGTGGATATATGAAATCTCTTTCAATTTTAATGCTCCTTCTAAAGCCGATGGATAGTTGTATCCACGTCCTAAATAAATTGCATTTCTGTTATCTTTGTATTTATCAGCGATTTGATCAATTACACCTTCACAGTTATCTAAAATTTGTTGAACTAAATCTGGAATACGCTCTAATTCTCGTGTTAACAATGTAAATTTCTCTGTTGATAATTCACCATTTTGTTTACCTAATTTTAAGGCAATCAATGCTAAAATTGTTAACTGAGCTGTAAATGCTTTTGTTGATGCAACACCAATTTCTGGTCCTGCATGCGTATAAGCACCAGCATCTGTAATACGAGCAATAGAAGAACCCACAACATTGTTGATTCCAAAAATGAATGCTCCTTTTTCTTTTGCTAATTTAAGCGCCGCCAATGTATCAGCCGTTTCTCCTGATTGAGAAATTGCAATAACCACATCGTGTTTATTGATGATTGGATTACGGTAACGGAATTCTGATGCATATTCAACTTCTACAGGAATACGAGCGAAATCTTCGATCATGTATTCTGCAACCAAACCTGCGTGATAAGAAGTTCCACAAGCAACAATGATGATACGTTTTGCATTCAAGAATTTTTCTTGATAATCCCAAATACCAGCCATTTTAATAATACCTTCGTCTACTAATAAACGTCCACGCATTGTATCACGAATAGAACGAGGTTGTTCGTTGATTTCTTTTAACATGAAATGCTCATAACCACCTTTTTCAATCGCTTCAATATTTAATTGTAACTCTTGAACATCTAAAGAAACTGCTTCATTGTTATGGATTGTACGTACATCAACTTCTTTATCTAAAGTAATTGTGGCCATGTCACCATCTTCCAAATAAACCGCATCTTTTGTAAACTCGATAAACGGAGAAGCATCAGAAGCAACGAAAAATTCGTTCTCTCCAATACCAATTGCTAATGGAGAACCTAAACGACCTACAACAATTGTATTTGCTTCTTCTTTATCTAAAACAGCTATCGCATATGCTCCAATCACTTCATTCAAAGCTAAACGAACTGCGTCAGTTAAGTTTAAATTTTGTTCTTCTTGAAACAATTGAATAAAGTTTACTAAAACTTCTGTATCTGTATCACTATGAAAAACGTACCCTTTGTCTTTTAATAATTGTTTGATTGATTCATAATTTTCAATAATTCCGTTATGAACCAATACCAAACGTCCATTATTAGACATATGTGGATGAGAGTTTACATCATTTGGCACACCATGTGTTGCCCAACGTGTATGCCCAATTCCTAAATGAGGTGTTTTATCTAAATTTTCTGATTTATCTTCTAAATCAGAAACTTTTCCTTTTGTTTTTACCAATTCAAAATCGGTACCAGTAGAAAGAACTAATCCTGCACTATCATATCCTCGATACTCTAGTCTTTTTAGTCCATTAATAATAATTGGGTACGCTTCGCGATGTCCAATATATCCTACAATTCCACACATAATATTTTATAGTATTTTAGTTAAATTCGTTAAATATAATACGCCCTATTTTTGAGAGTAATATACCAATAATTTCAATTTTTTATCCGCTACTTCCGAATTATTTCCATGTAAAACAATTCTGTATGGATTATAAGCTCTATTATTTTGATAAGGATTTGTACTATTAATAGTTGTTGCATAACTAACAGATGTTATAAAATTACCCATTGTAATAAACATCGTTTGATCTTTAAACTCATTTCCTTTCTCTAACATGCTTTTTAGATGTTTCGTGATATCAATTGTATAATAATCAGTATCTCCTTTTACAATAGGATTAAAGTGAACTGATGTAGGATATGCATTATAGAATTCTAAAACGTCTGCATACAATTCATTTATAACTTTATCATCTTTTTTGTAATTATTCCAAGCCACTAAATAAGGAGGTTTTGGAAAACCTGTAGAACCATCAATATAGAATTTTAATTTTGCGCCAAGAATCACAATATTAGTTTTTGTCATCTCAGATTTTAATTCATCTAATTGAGTTTGATTGAATTTTAATTTTGCATAATTCCCACTCATTCCGCTTAAATACAATCTTGCATCACCATTCACTTCATCAGGTTTGATTGTAGAATAAGTTGAACCTACTGCATTGTTCACAATTTGAGAAGCAATAATATTGGCATTATTTGCAGTACCAGAATTCCACTGATTTGTCATATCAAAAGCATAAGTTCCACTCAAACGTTCTTTGTAACTTGTGTCTGAATCTGTTTTTGCAGTTGGATTTTTATATGAATAATACATATTCAAGTCAATTTCATTTGGATTAAAATTGACAATAAATCCATTTGATTCTTCTACAGAAAACTCTAAACCTTTGATATTTTCACGAATAAATGTTGCGTAATCAGAAAGTAATCCTGTTTTAGCATTTTTAATAATTTTTTCGTCAAAATAATCTGGATCTAAAGAAACTTTGTAACCAGGAACAACCTCAGAAATATTAGAAGTTCCAGTTTTTTGTTTAACAACTTTTCCTGTTACTGTTTTTCCGATTGTAGCTTTTCCAATTACTCTCGAATTAACAGAAATTGGCGTCTCAAGTCCACTTAATGTTGAAAAATATTTTGTGTCTTTGTATAAAACCGTATTAATGTCTTTAATTTTCAACGTCATTGTCAAATCCTTATTACCATACAAAGAATCTACTGCATACTTTGTTGTAATTTGGATTGTATCTGTATCTTTTGGTTTCTCTCCTGGTTTAGAAAGATTGATCGTATCTTTAGAAATTGGATCTTTAGTCGTGTTGTAATAAACTGGAATTACCAAATTCACAGAATCTACTTTAGGTTCTGTTCCAAAATCCTGATCACCAATAGACGAAGGTCTAATTTGTGTATAAAACTTAGAGGATGTAGAACCAAAAATTGGTTCGTTGTACACACCAAAAGCTCCATTTTGAAGTACAAATTTATCTGTACGAAGCGTATCAAAATTTGCATTAAAAGCAATAACATCTAAGGATTTTACATTTCCTTCTGCCTCACCTCTAATCACATTGTTATCTAATCCTAATGTTTCATTCTCACACGAAACAATTGCTCCCATTCCAATCATCATTGCAACAGACACAGAAAGGACATTCAAAAATTTTTTCATTAATCTAAACAGATTTTAATTAGAGTTCATTACTTCCTCAAGATAGAAGTTGTTGTAAACTTCTTTTGCTTGCTCTTTAGAACAATAGTCTAATAGAGGAATATTTTGTTGGTTGATATAGTTTTTCACATCTTCTGGAATAATCTCTTCCCCTTTCGCAACTGCATCTGCATATTGTAAAGAAGCTTGAATCATACCCAAATGTGTAGGTTTTTCTAAATATGTTTGTACATCAGCTTCTACTTTATCAAAAGCTAATTTTTTAACTAATTCGTTATCTAATTCTCCTTCAAATCCGTTGTCAAATAAAGAAACAACAACTTTCGCATCTTGAAAGAAAGGATCGTCAGAATAATATTTTTTTAGATACAATGGTACTAAACTAGACATCCAACCCATTACGTGAACAACATCTGGTTTCCAGTTTAATTTTTTTACTGTCTCTAAAACTCCTTTTGCGAAGAAAATAGAACGCTCGTCGTTATCAGAAAATAATCCATTATCTTCTCCATAAACTTCTTTACGTTTGAAATATTCTTCGTTATCAATAAAATACACTTGTAGTCTTTCTCCTGGAACAGAAGCGACTTTAATGATTAAGGGTTGATCCAAATCATTAATAATCATGTTCATACCTGAAAGTCGTATTACTTCGTGTAATTGGTGTCTTCTTTCGTTAATTGCTCCAAATCTTGGCATAAAGATTCTTACATCTGCGCCACTACTTTGCATGATTTTTGGCAAATCTAATGCTTGTGAAGACATCGGATTTTCAGGAAAGTAAGGTACCATTTCTGTTGTTACATACAATATGCGCTTTCCTTCCATAATTTCTACTCTCTTTTCCTAATGAATAATAAGGCACAAATTTACAAAAAAATGTTGATATATTATTTGCTTATAGTAGCTTTGCGAGATATTAGTTTTTTTTTAACAAATCAATGTTATGGTTATATTTAACGAAAAGGAAAAATTAACTCCCGCAATCGTCGAGTTAAAAAACCAAAACAAAACCATTGGCTTTATCCCTACAATGGGCGCTTTACACGAAGGTCACATGTCTTTAGTCAAAGCTTCTAAAGCTCAAAACGACTACACAATCGTCAGCATTTTTGTCAATCCGACACAATTTAATAATCCAGAAGATTTAGCAAAATATCCTCGAACTGAGGAAAATGATAAAGAATTGTTAATGAAAAATGGATGTGATTTTGTCTATATGCCTACTGTTGAGGATTTATATGATGCAAATGAAGGTGCAAAACATTACGATTTTGGCACAATAGACCAAGTGATGGAAGGCGCTTCTCGCCCTGGACATTTTGATGGAGTTGCCACAATTGTTTGCAAATTATTCAAAGCAGTTCAACCAACAAGAGCATATTTTGGAGAGAAAGATTTTCAGCAAATTCGTATCATTCAAGAAATGGTAAAACAAGAAAATTTAGATGTCGAAATTGTTCCAATGCCAATTCATAGAGCAGATTCTGGTTTAGCATTTAGTTCAAGAAATGCACGTTTATCAACGCAACAAACTTCGGATGCCCCTCAAATTTATTCAATTTTATCGCAAGCTGTAACGCTAAAAAATGAAGGAAAAGATGTTGCTGAAGTAAAAGCTTTCGTCGAAAATGAATTCAAAAATTCACCCTTCGAATTAGAATATTTTGAAATAACAGATGAAGAAACCTTGTTGTCTATCGAACATTTTTCTGAGGCCTATAATATTCGTGGATTTGTCGTTGCCTATGCAGGTGATGTACGTTTAATCGATAATATTCAGTTTTAATTAAATATAATAAATTTCTCAAATCAATAGAAAAATATTGAAACAGGTTTTGAAATTTATAAGTTCAGTGTAACTTTGCAAGATTATGATGGTAGAAGTTTTTCACTCTAAGATACATAGAGTTAAGGTAACAGACGCAAAATTAAACTACATCGGAAGTATTACAATCGACGAAGATTTGATAGATGCTGCCAATATGGTTGTGGGTCAGAAAGTACAAATCGTGGTACAAGAGAATGGCGAACGATTTGAAACTTATATTATAAAAGGTAAACGTGGAAGTGGCGAAATCTGTCTGAATGGACCTGCAGCGCGTAAAGTACAAGTTGGTGACACAGTTATCATCATTACGTATGCGATGATGGAGTTTGAGGAAGCCAAAACATACGAACCAACAATTGTTTTCCCTAACGAGAACAATCGTTTAGATTAAGAAATTAATTTTCAACAATTTATATGAAGAGTAAGATCAAACAATCGCTCTTCTTAATCACTGCTTCATTGTTAGCCGTATTTTTTGTCGTGGTAACAGTGAAGCAAATTGATTTCGAACGAGTTGCAAAAGTTTTAAAACAAACCAATTATTTTTGGATTTTTGCATCTATGGCAATCAGTATTCTCACATATTGGATACGCGCCGCTCGTTGGAATCTTCTTCTAAAGCCAATGGGCTACAACACACAAACCTCATCTGGTTTTTGGGCAATTGCATTTGCATATTTTATGAATTTGACCATTCCTCGAAGTGGCGAAGTGGCTCGTGCAACAAGTTTCTATAAAATGGAAAAAGTCCCGTTTGAGAAATCTTTCGGAACAGTAGTTTTAGAGCGTGTAATTGACGTTTTATTTTTGGGATTATTTTTCGGTTTAACACTTATTTTCAATTATGAAACATTCATCAAATTTGTAGAATTAGGAAACAAAGAAAAAGCACATCAACCAACAGCAGAACCTTCTTTCTTAAAATACTACATCACAATTGGAGTTCTTGTTTTAGGAATTGGATTAATCGCTATTTTCTGGAAAAAAATTAGTCAATTAAAGTTTTTTGAAAAAATCAAAACCTTTCTATTTGGACTTTGGGAAGGTATAAAATCAATCTCGAAATTAGAAAAAAGAGGCTTATTCATCTTTTATTCTTTCGCACTTTGGATTTGTTATTTCCTAATGACTTTCCTTGTTTTCTTTGCTTTTCCAGACACCAAAAATTTTGGTATACCAGAAGGTTTATTTCTATTGATTGCAGGATATTTGGGAATGATTTTGCCTGTTTCGGGAGGTTTGGCTTATCCGTATATTATGTCGATTGCATTTTCGGCCGTTTATTTAGCAAAAGGCGGAGATCAGCACGAAGGACGAGCTATTGGCGATTATTTTGGGTTAATTCTTTATATAGCTCAAATTGTATCGATGATTAGTTTTGGATTGATTGCTATTTACAAAATCGCACGAATTCGACGAGATTCTACACAATAATCACATACCTCCAAAACTACGATTCCAAAGCTTTACCATTTTATTGATTTCCCAAGGATTTATTTTATAACTTATTTTCATAACAAAAAAGAAAATAAGATTGACAAACAATACAAAAAGTAATTCCATAGCTAATAAGTTTCATTAAATATACATTTTATTTCTTTATCATTTCCAAATATTTAGGCGCTTGTTCTTCTAAAATTTCTGTAATCTTATCGTATTTATTTTCTTTTACGAGTTTCTCTAATTCAAAATTCGCATAGCAATAACGCACATAATCAGTGACTTTATTTTCGGGAATATTCAATGTTTCGATGAAATAATTTGAGGTGAAATAATTCTCTAAATCCTTGATTTTATCTACCTTTTTGAAATATTCGTTTTGTTTTTTATCTTTTTTCTTTTGTCCAGAAATAGTTGCTATCCAATTCGACGGATCCAACAATCCATTATTATTAATTGTAGAAGTCATGTTAGGATTTATCTTTCGGAAACGCAAATTTGGATTAAAACCCAAGTTCAAATTATCATACAATTCATCTACTTTTCCGTGTTCTAACTTGATGTTATTCTTAAAATTTCTGTCCAACGTATTAATTCGCGCTTCAGCAAGTTCAATCGTTTCAATATTCAAATGAATCGTCAGCATTCCTTTTACTAAAATATCCGATGTAATTTTGATTTTTCGTTCGATATAAAAATCATGTGTAATCACCAATTCATCTCCCACAGAAGCTTTAATTGAAAACATTCCGCTCGCATTTGTAAACGTTTTCGCATTCGTCGATTCGTTTGTCACCAAAATATTGTCTACCGCATCTTGCCCAGCAATACCATCATCAATCACTACTTTTCCAGTAATCAAGGTTGTTTGCGCAAATGTAAAAACGCTCAACAAATTCAATAATATAATGTAATTTATTCTACTCATTTTTCTTCATTTTTGCTAAATAAATCGGCGCTTGTTCTTCAATTATAAAAAGAATTTCATCAAAATTATTATCTCGCAACAATTTCGGAAAATCAAAATTTGAATAACAATAATCTAAAAACTCGTTTATTTTTCCTTCTGGAATTTTCAAATCATTCACAAAATAATATGTCGTAAAAAATTTATGCAACGCCGACAATTGATCTTCTTTCACAACTTTTATCGGAACTGGATTTTTCATTCGCTTTTTCGGACTTTTAAACACATTTAACAACCCAAGTAAATTAACTCCACCAACTTGTTTTATTGTTCTATTCACTCTTTCCTCATCATGTTTAAGATTAAGTTCCGCTTTAAATTCTAGAGAAGTAAAACCCGCTTCATCATTCAATTTTTCTTGAAATGATTTCTCTTTTCCCAAATTTTTGAGCGAATTTTTATCTAATTTCGAGATATTTGCTTCTTTCAATTCTATCACTTCAATATTTACATGAATCGTCACAAAACCTTTCGTAATCATAGTTTCCGAAACTTTCAATTTTCTTTCTTCAATTCCCGTATGTTTGATTAACAATTCATCATTCAAATTCACATTTATCGAAAATAAGCCAACATTATTTGCTTTGGTTCTAACTTTAGTCGTTAAATTTTCAATCGAAGTTCCTTCCAAATCAATAACTTCTTCTGCATCATCCACAATAATTTTTCCTGTAATTAAAGTGCTTTGTGCTTGAAGATAACTTGATGAAATGATTAATAAAAAGAATAAAAATTTACTCATGTTCGATTGTTTTTTGGTTGATAGTAGAAAGATAATTTGGTGCTTGTTCTTCGAAAATTAAAGTGATTTTATCATAATTATTTGCTTTAAAAAGTGGTTCTAACTTAAACTCAACAAAGCAATAATGAATAAAATCAAGAATATTTCCTTTTGGAATTTTCAAATCATGCTCAAAATAATATTCGGTGAAATAATCTTTGAGCTGAATGATTTTATCATATTTATCAAGGTTTTTCTTTTTCAGAAAATGTTTATACGTCTGCACTTCTTTGTCCGAATATTGCTCTATCAAACCCATCACATTTTCATAACGAATGGGAACTCTTAATTTTCGAAGATATTCCGAAGCAAAATAGGCTTTCACCATATCATTTTTAAACTCTTCATTAATACCTAAACTTTTATTGATTTTTTCGCTTTGCGTTTCTTCTTTGCTAATATTTTCTTTCCAATTCTTTTTAAGCGGTTTTATTTTCGTTTCGGATAATTCTATCACTTCAACATTTAGATGAACGTCTATAAAACCCTTTCTAATCATTGATTCAGAAATCTTAAGCTGACGTTCTTCAATTCCAATTTGTTTGAAAAGTAAAACATCGTTTGGCTGAACTCGAATCGAAAAAAGACCTTTTTCATTTTATTTTGTTCGTGCATTTGACGTTAAATTTTCGATTACAAAATCATCAAGATTAACGATTTCATCCGCATTATCTACCATAATTTTCCCCGAAATTAAAGTCGATTGTGCATTGGCAGAAATACAAAAAATATAAAAAAAGCTAAGAAGTAAAGTTCTTTTCATTGGCATTTTAAAACATGATTAAAAATAATCGAGAAAATGATTGAAAATCAATATTTAACTCAACTTTATCTAAAGTTGATAATTTGTTAAAAAAGTAAATTATTATTAACGTTTTTTAGTTGTTGTATTAAAATTTTTCACACTTATAACTCCATATCTTGTCGCGATAAAACATTATTTTTGTCTAAATTTGAAACTATGGCTAAAACAAAAACTACATATTTCTGCCAAAACTGTGGCACGCAAACCGCGCAATGGATGGGACAATGCAAAAGTTGTGGCGAATGGAATACCATTGTTGAAGAAATTGTAGACAAAGGCGACGAAAAAAAATCGTGGAAAGATAAATCGGACAAAAAAGAAAAAACTTTTGCCCTGAATATTCGCGAAATAAATCCATTAGGAGAAATAAGAATTTCAACGAAAAACCAAGAATTAGACAGGGTTTTAGGTGGTGGAATTGTTCCTGGATCAGTGATTTTGGTTGGTGGAGAACCTGGTGTTGGAAAATCGACATTGATGTTGCAAGTTGCCTTAAAGTTAGATACGATTAAAATCTTATATGTATCTGGAGAAGAATCTGTTTCGCAAGTAAAACTTCGTGCCGAACGAATCGGAATTGAATCGGATCAATGTTTTATTTTACCCGAAACTAATACGCAAAAAATATTTGCGCATGCCAAAGAAATTCAACCTCAACTGATTGTTGTCGATTCTGTACAAACGCTTCAAACCACTTATGTAGAATCATCTCCAGGAAGTATTTCGCAAATTCGAGAAACAACTTTTGAGCTGATTCAATACGCAAAAGAAACCAACACACCGATTATTTTAATTGGTCATATTACGAAAGAAGGTGTAATTGCTGGACCAAAAATTTTGGAACATATGGTAGATGTTGTGTTGCAATTTGAAGGCGATCGCAACCATATTTACCGAATTTTACGTGCAAACAAAAACCGTTTTGGCTCGACTGCAGAAATCGGAATTTATGAAATGCAAGGAGCTGGTTTGCGTGAAGTCACAAATCCGTCAGAAGTATTAATTACCAAAAAAGATGAATTACTAAGCGGAAATGCAATTGCAGCAACTTTGGAAGGTGTTCGCCCGATGTTGATTGAAATTCAAGCTTTAGTTTCTACTGCTGTTTATGGAACTCCACAACGTACTGCGACTGGTTTTGATGCCAAGCGATTGAATATGTTGCTGGCTGTTTTAGAAAAACGCGCTGGTTTCCGATTGAATATGAAAGATGTTTTCTTGAATATTACAGGCGGAATTCGAGTGGATGATCCTGCGATTGATTTAGCTGTTATTGCAGCAATTCTTTCATCAAGTGAAGATTCTGCCGTTCCAGATAATTGTTGTTTTGCAGGAGAAGTTGGTTTAAGTGGAGAAATAAGAGCAGTGAATCGTGTTGAACAACGCATTACAGAAGCTGAAAAACTAGGTTTTGATGCAATTTTTGTTTCAAAATACAATAAAATAAAAGATACAGATTTTGGAATTAGAATCGTTAGAATATCTAAAGTTGAAGATTTATATCGAATGTTATTTCAATAATTTTATATGAAGAATTTTTTCAAAATTAGTTTTATCAAAACTATAATTTTCAATTTTACCTATTTTAAATTTAATCAAGCTCTAAAATTTCCTGTATTAATGAGTTCTAATTTTCGTTTAAAATCTCTCTCTGGTAAGGTTAATATTCCTGAAAATTCTTCTTTTGGATTGATTAAACTTGGTTTTGGTGATATTTCTATTTTTGACAGAAAATTATCAAAAGGAATTTGGGAAAATAATGGAATAATAAATTTTAAAGGTCGTACAAATATTGGTCATGGTTCAAAAATTTCTGTAGGAATAGAAGGTAAATTAACTTTTGGAGAAAATTTTAATATTACTGCTGAATCATCTATTGTTTGTTATAATGAGGTCTCTTTTGGTCATAATTGTTTGTTGTCTTGGGACATACTTATTATGGATACTGATTTTCATATAATTTACAATCAAAATAATGAAATGATTAATCCCGACAAATCTGTAAAAATTGGTCATAATGTATGGGTTTGTAACAAAGTTCAAATTCTGAAAGGTTTATCTATAGCAAATGGTTGTATAGTAGGAAGCAATACCGTTGTAAGTAAATCATTAAAAATAGAAAACGCTATATATAGTGGAAATATAAATACACCTATCAAAGAAAATATTTCTTGGGAAATTTAACACATTGATTAATCATATTTTCATATTTTTAGACAAATAAAAACACTCTAATTATGGATTATTCAAGTCAATCTACTCAAGATTTTAATCAACCTCAACAATCTTCTTTCGAAGATATTAAACCGAAACCAGAAAACAGCCTTATTTTAGCTATTATTGGGACTATTTTAGGGCTTTGTTCTCCTTGTTGCATCGGTACTATTGTGGGTATTATTGCAATTGTTTTTGCAAATCAAGTGAATACAAAACACAATATTGGGGATTATACAGGTGCTGAACAAGCTGCTAAAAATTCTAAATTATTAGCTTATGTTGCAATTGGTTTAGGCGTAATTGGTGTTATTATTAATGTTGTGATGTTAATTACAGGAGGTATGGATGCTTATATGGAGCAATATAAAAGTATTTTAGAAAGCTCTAACGGAAATTAATCATATGATAAAACGGATTTTGGTTTATGGACTAGCAACGCTTTTACCCATTTTGGTAATTGTCTATTTTTATAGTTATTACAGCAACCAAAGTCCGTTTTCTATCAAATGTATGTTTCATGAAATAACAGGATTATGGTGTCCTGGCTGTGGTGGTCAGCGCGCTTTTTCCTTGCTTGTTCACGGACATCTTTTACAATCCTTACGTTACAATCTTATTTTGCCTTTTGCACTTTACATTTGTGTACAATTGTATTATGCGATTGTTGGAAATATTTTTTTAGGCAAACCAATGTCAGGTAAATTACATCTTCCTGCAAGTTTTGCGAGAAATTTCTTAATCTTCCTTTTAGTTTATTCTATTTTAAGAAACATTCCTCTTTCACCTTTTATATATTTGGCACCAGAAAGTTAGAATCAAAAAAAATCAGAGAACTATTCCTCTGATTTCTTATTTGCTGTTCGTGGATTTTGGCGTTCCTCGCCTTCTTTCAATTCTCCTCGACGTATTCTATTTTTGTCCGAATCTTTGTCATCATTTGGTAAAGAAACCGGTTGATTTGCCTCACCTAAAACCCATGTTTCAGTCGCATCCCACATCGCTCTAATTTTGATTGGCTCTGGATACAAATAAATTGGTTCGGGCTGTTTACCTGATAAATAATCGCCTGTATCCCATTTTCCATTTTCGTTTTCATCAACCAATAAACGGAACAAATATTCACCTGGCTCAATAAAATTGAATTCAAAATAGTTTTTATTTGCTGGATTATACAACTCTTCCAAAACTGTATAATCTTTATCTGTTTTTAGAAATTGCAAGATAAATGGTTTACTTGGAGTATTTTGAAGCGTTAATTTTAAATGTCCAAAATCGCCACGCGTTCCCATTTTTATTGGATAAGCAAGCGTATCATTCTTCTCTCCCAACACATCTGTCAACGCATTTGGATAAATATTAACTTCAAATTTTTCGTCTAAATTTTTCTCAAAAGCAAAATTCAAATTCTGTGCATTCACTGTATCAATGGAAACTTTGAATGGAATTGAAACTGTATCTTTAAACACATAAATTTTAGATAAATCCAATGATTTTATTGGCGCATTTGCCTGAATTTTAAATAGTTTATTTGGTGCTAATTTTTGATCATTTAATGCTTTAAATTCTAATTTTCGTTCTGTATTCGATTTTGAATATAATGCACTTATTTCATCAATTTGATCTTTATGTTGAACCTTGAAATTCAATTTTGCGCTTTTTCCTACAATCGTATCCACTTTTGGATTGAACCAAAAATTAATCGAATCTTGTTTTGGAAACTTCTGAATATAAGCCGTTTTAAATTCTTTTCCTACCGGTGTTATCGTAACATCATCCGTTGCGCCAGTCGTTTTAAAAACAATTAAACCTTCTTGTTTAAAACTCGCTTCAGGTTTACGATAAGCTGGTTTTTGATTGAATAAATTCAAGTTGATTTGTTGATTTGCATTCAACTCAATTGGTTCGTTATGAAAAGCCAAGCGCTCTTTCCCATAATCGTACATCACATTTTCTACCTTATCCTCAAAAGCAATCAATTTATATTTGCCCGAAGCCAAATAATTTAATTGATATTCTCCTTTATCATTGGCTCTAGCAATATAATATGGTTTCTTTTGCAGAATAATGCTGTCTTTGTATGTACTATCTATTTTATATAGCCCGACCAATATCTTCTCTGGTAATTTGAAATCATAAGACGAATTTACACGACCTGTCACCTTCAACGAATCAATAAAACTACCTGTCGAAAAAACATATTGAAAGTTTGACAACTTATTATTTTCATTAAAATCTTGAATCGCATCACCAAAATTGAAACTATATGTCGTATTTGGTAACAATGGTTCTTGAAATTTAATCGAAATATATTTCTTCGCTAAAGCTTGCGGCGTCACAATTGGCGGAATTTGAAACGATGGCGAAACAACCACATTTTTGCTGTACTCTTTTAGAAGAATATACTCATCAAAGTTGATTGTTGCCTCTTGCAAATTGACATCTACATTCGTTGCCAACGTATCTGGATCAGCTTTTAGGAAAACTGGCGGAGTTTCATCTTTAGGTCCTCCCGTTGGTGAACCTTGTCTTGCACAAGAAATAACCGTCAAAATGGTTAACATCAAAAGCGAAAAACGTGTCGTCTTATTCATGGGCGCAAGTTAAGAAAAAGCTTGTTATTAAGCACAAGCAATGGTAATTACACTTATCTTAAAATTTTCTGAAAGATTAAACTTTTTTATTGCCGATGCAATCGTTGCGCCAGTTGTTAACACATCATCAATCAAAATATAATGTCCAGGCTTAAGATTTGGATTGATTTCAAACGCATCTTTCAAATTTTCTAATCGATGTTTTTTGTCTTCATTTACTTGAGAAGAGTTGTATTTAGTTCTAGTTAATCCGTTCGAAAAATAATTAATTTGGTTGATTTCAGCCAACGTTCGTGCAAAATCTTCTACTTGATTGAATCCTCTTGCTTTCAATCTTTTTGGATGCAAAGGAATTGGAATAATTCCGTCATAATCACTCAAATCAAACTTAATCATCTGCGCTAAATCAATTCCAATTTCTGGGCGATTTCTATATTTCATTTCATGTAAAATAGCTTGCGTGGTGTTATGATGTTTAAATTCTAACAAAGAAAAAGCGTTTTCAACTCCGCAAAAATTTCTCAATTTATCATAAGCGCGATTATTTTGATCGAAATTAAAATGTGTGAAAACGAGTTTTGTTGAACACGAAACACACAGAAATTGCGAATGTTGAATGACGTCTTGGCAATCCAAACAACGCATCGGAAAAAATAAATCAACCAAAGAATTTACGATTGTTTTGATTTCCATTACCTTTGCAAATTAAAGTTTAGTACTAAATTTAATGAAAATCATTCGACTTACAAAAGCTTTTACGTTCGAAACTGCACATGCTTTGCATGGTTATGACGGAAAGTGTAAAAATATACATGGACATTCGTACAAATTATTTGTAACTGTGAAAGGAACGCCTTCTGAAGACACAACCGATGTGAAACTTGGAATGGTGATGGATTTTGGGGATTTGAAAAAAATTGTGAACAAAGAAATTGTTAATCTTTTTGATCACGCTATTTTATTGAACGAAAATTCACCTCACAAAATATTAGGTGAAAAATTATTAGCAGAAGGACACAATGTTGTTTTTACAGATTATCAACCGTCTGCTGAAAACATGATTTTGTGGATTGTGGATAAAATCAAACCTCTTTTACCAGCGAATATCGATTTGGTTGCTTTGAAATTACACGAAACTGAAAATTCTTATGCAGAATGGTTAGCGGAGGACAACCAATAAACATTCAGTTAGAATCTGGTAAAAAAGCCTATTTTTCTTCGGATCATCATTTTGGTGCTCCGAATGAAAAAGATAGTTTGGTGCGCGAAAAATTGTTTGTAAAATGGCTTGACGAAATAAAAGACGATTGTGGTGTTTTGTTTTTGATTGGCGATTTATTCGATTTTTGGTTCGAATATAAACAGGTTGTTCCAAAAGGATTTGTGCGTGTTTTAGGAAAATTAGCCGAAATTTCTGATCGCGGAATTCCAATTTATTTCTTTGTTGGAAACCATGATTTATGGATGAAAGATTATTTGGAAGAACAAATCAACGTAATCGTTTTTCGAGATAAGCAGGATTTTATCATCAATGGAAAAGAATTTTTTATTGTACATGGAGATGGAAAAGGACCTGGTGATAAAGGCTACAAACGCATGAAAAAGGTTTTTACAAACAAAGTTTGTCAATTCCTTTTTTATCTACTTCATCCCGATTTGGCAATGTGGTTGGGAATTACAGCTTCGCGAAAAAATAAAATGATTTCAGGAGACGAAGATGTTAATTTCTTAGGCGTTGACAACGAATGGTTAATCATGTATAGCCGCAAGCAATTGCATCGAAAATACTACGATTATCTAGTTTACGGACATCGACATTTACCAATGGAAATTGCTATAGGCAAAGCACGTCACATCAATCTTGGCGATTGGATTAACTACTTTACTTATGGTGTTTTTGATGGAAAAGAATTCGAATTAAAAACTTACCTCCGTAATCAAGGAGAAGAATCTCGGGATTCTATCATAAAAATTATAAATTAGCAAGCAAATCATAAAAACCCAAAGAAATGCCTCTTTTAGCCATTCTATTTTGGGTTTGCTTTCGCTAAAGTATCTTGTCAACATCAACATAATGCTAAAACCTAAAAAAGCAAGATAAGCATCGTTATTTCCTCCGTAAAGAATATACGTAATCAGCATTGTTCCAAACATAAAATGCATCAACAAAAAGATACGTTTCTTTTGTGCTGTCAATTTATTCACATTCTTGAAATGATTGATAATTGAATAAATTAGAATAATTGCAATTGGAACTAAAAACAATTGTTTCCATTCGAAATGTACCATTGTAAACATTAATTGTTCTTTATAAAAATCGAACATAAAGTAATAATCGAGCAGAAAACTAACTTGAGCAACGATTAATATAGGAAGAATAAATCCTAGAAAACCAAGGATAGGAATTTTTGGTTCTACCACTCTTAAAGTCAAGAAATAAGTAAAAACTACAATTCCTAAGAAAATAAGTGGTGGACTTAATAAAATTGCAAAACTCATAAAAACGCCAATATCAAAAGCGTTATATGTATCATTTTTTTCTGACTCAAAATAGAGTAATTGCACTGTTACATAAGTCACAAGCAACAAACTTCCTGCAATTCGATAATCGGATAAACCTGCAATAAAAGGCATGATCCATAAAATATAGACAAAAGTTGGATAGGAAGAAGTCGAAATTAAATCATTCGTATTGTCGATATACCCTACAAAAGCAATCGTCAAAATCGTCAGGACTACGCCTAATTTTTCTAAATTACTCAGATCAATACTGTTAAAATTCGTTGCTCCAAGCAATGTAAACAGCACAATGATAAAAATCTGTATAAAAAAATTCCTTTTGTCAAGTAGATTAACCAACATTTTATTAACTTTGATGCAAATTAAGCAATAAACTAGAATATGGGAGTTATAACTGATTTATTTTTTGCGATTGGTGATATTTTCAAATGGACTTTTGAAAACTTATTATCTCCAATTGGTGTTATCTTTGGATGGTTATTTACATTCATCGGATGCGCATTGATGGGATGGTGGTTATATAAAATCGCTAGCTTTGGAACCGAAAATGAAAAAAGATACGAAAGATAATTTATCTTATATTGTATAAAATATATTTTCGAATTAATTCGAAAAACCTCTTATAAATTTTATAAGAGGTTTTTTTTATGTTTTATATAGCATTTTTATCTCCTTTTATTATTAAACCTATTGTTTGATAAATAATCTGTAAATCTAAAAAAAGTGACCAATTACGTACGTAAAAAATGTCTGTTTGTATACGGTCTTCCATATCTTTATCGCAATCTATAGCTCCACGATAACCTTTTACTTGCGCTAAACCTGTAATGCCTGGTTTCACATAATTACGAAGATTATATTTTTTAATAATTTCTCTATAATAGATATCTTGAGAAATCATATGCGGTCGTGGACCTACAAGAGACATATCCCCATTCAGCACATTAAAAAATTGTGGCAATTCATCTAAACTTGCTTTACGAAGATACTTTCCTATTTTTGTAATTCTATTATCGTTAACTACAGTAGCTTTAATGGAATTTGTTCCATCATTATGCATTGTTCTAAATTTATAACAGTCAAACTCTACTCCATTGATTCCTCTTCTTTTTTGTTTAAACAAAATAGGACCTTTCGAATCTAACCTAATTAAAAATGCAATTATCGGAAACAACCAACTCATAATAAAAATTAAAACAAAAAAAGAAATGATAACATCAAATAATGATTTGATCAATTTATTTTCCGTTTTTTCTAAAGGAAATTTTTTAAATCTAAAAATTGGTAAAGTATCAATGTATACAACATCTAAACTTACTAATTCTGTGTTCAACGAGTAAGGTATATAACTCACTTTTACATGATGATCTTCGCAAAAGTTAACAATACTTTGCTCCTGTAATGATATAGGTAATCCTAATTGAGATATAAATATTTCTTTAACTTTATTTGATAATAAAACTGCTTCTAGTGAATCATTATCAATAATATTATTTGTTTTGATAATTCTATAGCCATAATGTTTTCTATTCTCTATAATCGATTTAAAACGTGGTGTATTACTATTATCTCCCAAAACAATAACATTCTTTACATCATTCCCCTTTTGAAAATTATAGCGACTAACAAAAAATACTAGTAATCGAGTAAAGATTAGATAAACAAATAAAATGACAACAAAAGAAACAATTAACTGATTCGCTAATAGTTCCTCTTTTTTTATTCCAGAAATTGTAAAAATAATCAAAGAAAAGAAAAATGTTTGCAACACTATTTTTCGGAGAATTTCTCTAAGAAAATTAACTCTTTTTATAGAATAAAGTTTTACATAATCTGAAATAACAAACCAAGCGAGTAATAATAGTAAAATTGCTTTGTAATGAGCGTCGAGTAATGCCTCTAAAGTAGGTAATATTGTAAGTTTTACAGTGTAAAAATATTTATACTGAACTTTTAAAAATCCATAAAATAAACTAATTAATACAAGTAAATCTAATGCAATAAGTAAATTTTTAACATATTTAAATTTTGATCTTATCATATCAGAAATTGATAAAAAATATCTACAATTTTTGTTCTATATCATAAACTACTTTTAAACTATTTTAGTATATTTCAATCATAATAATTGAATAAAATATAATTATTTACGTTTATCATCGTTTTAATCATACTCACTAAAATATCATTAAATTTTGAAAATATTACATATTGTAGAAGCCTTAGGCGGCGGTGTATATACTTATTTTAAAGGACTTAGTGATTTTTTTAGTCAAGATAATATAGTCAGAAATTGTGATACATATATTATTTACAATGATAAACGTAATGAGATATTACCAGAAAAAATAAAAGAAGATTTCGGTAATAAAGTTCATCTTATAAAGGTAGATATGGAAAAAAATATCAATCCAATAAAAGATATAAAATCAACTATACAATTAATTGAAATTATTCGAAAAGTTAATCCAGATGTAATTCATTTACATTCTTCTAAAGCAAGTATAGTAGGACGTTGGACAAGTTTTTTTTCTTTCAAAAAACATAAATTATATTACACTCCTCATGGTTATTCATTTTTAAGAGAGGATATTTCAAATAAAAAGAAGTTTGCACTAAAATGTATTGAAAAATACACCCAATCAATTTTCGGAGGAACAACTATTGCTTGTGGAGATACAGAATTTGAAATAGCTAAGAAACTTGGTAAAGCTAAATTAGTTAGGAATGGGATAAATATTGAAGAAGTATCTAAACATTATAAAAAAAATCTTCACGAAAAATTGACTTTAGGAATTGTAGGTCGAATTTCTTTTCAAAAAAATCCTCAATTATTTAATGAAATTGCTTTAAAGTTTCCACAATATCAGTTTTTATGGATTGGAGATGGAGAACTCCAGCATTTACTTACCGCTCCTAATATTAAAATTACAGGTTGGTTTCATACCTCTAAAGAAGTTTACAACTATCTTAATAAAATTGATATATTTTTGCAAACTTCTTTGTGGGAAGGTTTACCAATTGCTTTACTAGAAGCTTTAGCTTTTAGTAAACCTATTATTTCGACGAACATTATAGGAAATAAAGATATCGTAGAACATGGCAAAAATGGTTATCTATTTCAAAATATAAATGAATTAAATAAATTCATCAACCAACTTGAAAATTCTACATTAAGAAAACAAATGGGTGAAAATTCTTATAAAATATGCTTATCAAAGTTTGATAACCGCACTAATATGCTTGAATTATATAAACTATATTCATCTTAAAAACTAAGAATAAACAATTACATCAAATCCTTCTTTTTTTCTAATAAAAATACATTATTAAAATATGTTTTTCTATCCTTTGGAAAAATCAAGCTTATAATTACACCTTTCAAATTATAATATCCTATAAAAGGTAATAAAACAATATGTTTAACAGCTTTATTTTCTGGAAGAATATTTTTTATATAATTGATTTTAAACTGAGTAATCACTTCAATTGAATTTCCTGTTTTGTAATTATCAATAATTATAAAACCATTCTTCTTATACAAATGTTCGAGCGCGGGAGTTGTGTATCGAGCAAAATCATAAGGCATTTCATGTTCTTCCCACATAAATGGAGTCGTAATGATTAATTTACCATTCAATTTTAGTACACGATTAAATTCATGCAATAGTTCATCAATATTAAAAACATGTTCTAAAACTTCTGTACACAACAAAGAGTCGAAATGACTATTTTCAAACGGTATATTTTTACCATCATAAAAAACATCAACTTCTTTCTGTTTATCTTCCCTACCTTCAATTTTATAATCCACACCTATATATTCTTTACAGGCTACGAAAAACTTTTTATAAGGTTTTGATCCACATCCAAAATCTAACAAAGAACCTTCAAGTAAATGAGCATTAGATTTGATTGCATTTCGTAGAGATTTTCTTATTAAAAAATTATGATTAATAAAAAATCCTATAAATCCAGGATGAAACTTTTCTTTTTGTATAATTTCACTGATTTTTTTTTTCATTTTTAGATATTCATTGTTAATTAATTATTATTTACTCTTTTGTATTTAATACTTTTAAAAAATAATACAGGTGTTGCTGTAATAACTATTAAACTAAACCAAATTGCACTATAAACAATACCTTGAAAACGAATTAGAAAATCATCGAACAAATTGGAAAATAAAAAGTTTAAGACAAAACACAATCCTATTAAATTTTTTGATAAAAAACTTATTCTAAACATTGTAAAAAAATAAAATAGTAAACCTACAAATCCAATAATCCCAAACCTTAAAAAGTAATCAAAGAATTGATTATGTACGGGAAATTTATATTTAGCGAGAAATTGTTGATTTGTATCTTTAAAATACTCAACAAGTTTTTCTTTTGCATTAGCAGAACCATAACCCGTAAAAACTCTTTTATAACCTAATTCAGTAGCTGATTTCCAAATACTCACTCTTGTCACCAAAGCATTATGTAATACATTGTCAGGATTTTCAACCTCATCCAATCTTCCTATTTTATCCATATTAGCAAATGTAACTTTAGAGTATTTTTCTTTCATATATGGATTTGTAGCAAAAGCAGTAAACAATATTATTGCTGTTAAAACAACAAAGGATATCATAGCATATATACTCTTTTTATTGTACTTCTTATAAGCATAACTAAATACTACAATAAAACAACATATAATACAGCTACCTAAAGCAAGACGCGTATTTATAATAAATAAAGAGATTACACTCATGATTAAAAATGATATATTCATCAATATTTTTTGTGGATAGTTTTTCAATAAAAAATATAAGTTTAATACAACAACAAAAGCAATATGCATATTCACTACAGGTGCATGATTCCCAAAACTATTACTAATAACATATCCCATTTCCCAAAGATGAATTCCTCTCACATATTTAGAAACATATTCTGGTGCAATAATCAAAAATCGAATCAACAGAATAACAATAAGAAGAGTCATAATCTTTCGATATAAATCTGATATTTTATAGATTGAATAACCTTTTGGATTCATCAAAATAAAAAAAGGAAAGATAAAAAAAGAAATAACTTTTTCTATCGGTTTTAACAACTTACCTGATCCTATATTATTCCATAGAAACAATATTTCTAATAAAAAAGGAAGTGTTAAAACGACTAATACAAATAAGTATTTAGTATTAAATTTCAAATATTTATAGTTAAATAAATTAAATCCTGCAAAAACAAAAATAAGTAGCGTTGACACTGATCTAAAAAATAGTGTGCATAAAATAACAACTAAAAGATAATTGTTTATTAGATTAAATTTTTCTTTTGAAATCATCATAATAAAATAGATAATAAATTATTGGTAAAATTCCTATTTTATGGCGTATAGCTGAACCTAAATCTGGTTCAAAAATTCCTTGAATAAATAAATAACTCAGTAGCAAACACATTACCCATAATTCTTTTTTTCGTTCAGGAAAACTTTTTAATAAGAACCCAAAACGTATAATGATTATCCATGTAAATAGGAGCTGCCAAATAACAAAAGCCATTACTTGCGGCTTATAAAAGAAACGAAGAGCATTTATAGGAAAATTAACTGTTACAAATCCATAAAATGTAGCAAAAGCTTCTGTAAATATATTTGTCACAGGAATTGGAGAAAGAATCATTGTATTAGCATTTTCATCACCATTTTCAAGTCGTAAGAAATTTAATTTTTCTCTTGACATCTCAGATAAATATTCTCCCTTTCCAAGTTTAAAAATTAATGAGAAAAAAATTAAAACACTTAGACCTAAAAAAAAGGACATAATCCACCTATTTGTAAATTTTATCTTTGTTATAGCGTAGACTGAAAGTGCTATAAAAGGCATAAATGCAAAATAGGGGCGAAAGAAACCTCCAAAGATGATAAATAATATAGATGAAAATAATATAGCAACACCAAATGAAAAATACTTGTATTGAAAAAGATAAACAATAATTGCTGCAAAAATGAAGGTAATAAATTCTTTAGAAGGCTGTCCTATAAAAACACTAACCATAAGAAATGATAAATAAATAAGACAATTTTTAATATTAATTTGTGCAAAACGATTTGGTATACCTATCAGCCATAGCAAAAAAAATAATATTGGAAGCTGAATTAATGCAACTATACTAAATGGAAGTTTTCCCAAACCAGTAATCCAATAAAAAAGCATTGTAAAAGGATAACTTCCTATAAGTCCTTTTTCGTTATATAGATCTAATACAATAGGTCTTGCATCCGCATAAAATCTTTCTGGTAAAACAAAAGGGAATATTAAACCAAATAAAACACAAATTATTACTATTAATATAAATTGTATTTTATTCATTATTAGTTATTTTATTAATCGTATCAATCATTTTTCTTGTTCTTTTAAAACCCATAATAAAAATTAAAATAAATTTAATTTTTTGAATAATTTTATGACTTAATGATGTCCAAGATTGAGAATAGTGATGAATAGTATGAGTATTATCTGTTACAGTCATTTTTCTTGTATCAAAGTGTTTAGGAGAAAAGTAATCTCTAGGATAAATCGTTAATTTATCATCATAATTATTAATCCCTTCTTTTGTGATAATATTTTTACTATTTAAATAATCAGTAATTATAATAACATTAGGTGTTAAATCATATTTATTATCAGATAATTTAAACCTTATTGTATCGTATAAGTCAATAATCTCATTAATAAATACAGCATTTTTACAAGAACCTATAACTGCAGTACCGACCAATCGATTTCCTTCAAACCCCATAAATACCTTATGATTTAAAAAAAGATCAAGACTCTTAAGAATTTCCACATCAGTATCCAAATAAATCCCTCCAAACTCTCTTAATACAAATAATCTACAATAATCTGATACAAATGCATACTTCTTTGCTTTATAAGCTTCTCTTGTATAATGATGTTTCATGACGTCGAAATTATCTTCAGACCATTTTATTATTTCATAATCTGGCATTATTTTTTTCCATGTCTCAATATAATTGATTACATCTTCTGGAATCATATTTCCTCCAAACCAACAATAATGAATAATTTTAGGAATCATAATGTATTTAATTTACTTGATTTAATAAAAGTTATAAAAGACACAATATTCCAGAATAATAAACTAACCACAAAAGATATGGCACTTCCTATCATCCCATATTTTGGAGTTAAAATTATATTAAAAATAATATTCAATAACGTAGCAAACAATAATATAAATTGAAACCTATTTTGTTGACCAATCATATTGAGTGTAATTGCTGTAGATCCAAAGAAAGAAGCAATTATTTGTCCTATTAATAAAATAATCATTGGATAATATACTTCTAAATAATTTTGTCCAAAGAATAATAGAACTTTCTTTCCAAATAAAATAAGAAAAATACCTATTGGAATATTCATAAAACAAATAATTTTACGACTTTTATTTAATATTTCTTTTAGCTCATAAGTTTTATTAGAATGATAAAACTCAGATATTTTAGGAGCAATATTGATATTAACGGCTATAATAACCATTGAAAGAATAGTTAATAATTTTATCGCAATAGAATAATAAGCAACTGATTCACTCCCAAAGTATTTCTTTAATAGCATAATATCAACTGATAGCATCACAAAAAAACATAATCCACTTATAGCCATTGGATACGATTTAATAATAATTGATTTTATCGAAACTAAAGAATCATCAAATTCTATTTTGTGATAATTTTTAAATCTATCTTTCTTATTAATATCAATTAAAACAACTATTGTAGATATAATTGACAAAATAATAAATCCATATATATAAAAATCAATAAGCCAAATAGAATCACCTGTATATAATAGAATCATACTCCCTATAATTACAATTGAATATTTAAGAATATTTCTAAATATTTCTGACAAATTTATATAGTTTAATGCTCTAAGCATTTCTGTATTGAAGATTGTAACACTATAAAAAAAACACAAAAAAACAGACTTTTTTATATAATTGTAAATTAAATGATCTCGGTTATAAAAATCTAATATTAAGTCTTTTGGTAAAATGATAAATATAAAAACCAAACATAAAGATGATATAAATATCAATTTAAGAATATTGAAATATAATTTACTTAAACTCATTTCCAAAGAATTGCTAGAAGTAAGTTTTCCTATGAAGTATAAGATAGATTGTTCAGTTCCTAAAACAGTTAAACTACCTATTATTAATAAAAAAGTTCTTATTAATTCATAATCTCCAACAACTTCAGGCTTATAATTATTCGTTAAAAACAATGTGAAGCCAAATAACAACAATATACCTATAACTCTTAGTATAAGTGTTATTATTACTTGATTTAGATCTCTACTTTTGAATATTTCATTTAACTTTTTTAGCATTTTCTTCTTTAGAGATTCGATCATATTTCTTATAAAAACTCTTTAGATAATACCCCATAAAGTATAGTCCTAATAAAAAAAGAGGTAATAAAATAGCAGCTTTTAAATATATTTTTGGACTACTCATATTATCATATGAAACATTAATTGGATATATTATTTTTTGAGCTTCAACAAGTTTAACATCAATTTTAGAAATTTCGTCTACATAAGACTTCTTCAAATCGATTACATTATTTAGTTGATCATAAGTATTAATATTAAAATCTTTAGTAGAGGTCTCAGTCCCATTATTTCCTAATTTATCTAAAATATTATTGATTTGATCAATAGATTTTGTAAGCTGAATTTTACTATTTTGCAAGTTTGAAACTTCAGACTTTTGCCTTTCAAGAAAATATTTTGAGTTATTTAAATTATCAAATAAATACTGAACAATTTTAGTCGTGTTTTCCTTTGATTTAGTAGTGACAATGATATAATGTACTTTATTAATTTTAAGAATATCTTTATCTTTTAATATGGTTTCAAACTTTTCTCCATTATCTGACAAGACTTTCAAAAATTCTCTATTTTGATTATTATCAATAAAAGATTTTACATCAACAATAGGTTTAATTTCGATGTCTACAATATTTTTTAGATAATTCTCTTGTTCCTTATTCTTAGGAATATTAGATTTAAAATTTTCAATTTCGTTGTATAAATACTCTATACTATTGAAGTTAGGAATAACAAAAATCTCAGTTTTATAGGTTGTTCTGTAGTATTTATCAACTACGTAACCTAAAACCAAACCTATGATTAACAAAGATAAAATGACTACAATATTCTTGATAGAAAATTTTAATAGTCTAAAGAAAAATAGCCCTATGTTTTGAAACAATTGATTTAGTTTTCTTCCCAAATAAACCAAATCAATTTCTTGGGAATTATTTTCTTGAGAATTACTCATAAATTAAAAATCATTAATATTTTAATATACACTATAGTTGAAACGCAAATTTCCTACATTTCTTATACAAAATGCTTTATTTATATTTTTTAATTTTCTCATCTAATTTATTCCGTAAATTTGTTCTCACATTTTAATCTAAATTATTTGAACTATGTTCCTCGAAAATACCTTTAATCATAACAAAAAAAGTGGATGGATAGAAGTCATCTGTGGCTCAATGTTTTCTGGTAAAACCGAAGAACTTATACGCCGTCTAAAACGTGCCGAATTTGCCAAGCAACGTGTCGAAATCTTCAAACCTACGGTAGATACGCGTTATGCTGACCGTGAAGTCGTTTCGCACAATCAAAATTCTATTACATCAACACCTGTTGAATATTCTTCAGCAATTTTATTATTGGCTGATGATTGCGATGTGGTAGGAATTGATGAAGCACAATTTTTTGATGACGGAATTGTAGACGTGGCCAATCAATTGGCCAATGAAGGTAAACGCGTTATTGTTGCTGGTTTGGATATGGATTTTAAAGGTCGTCCTTTTGGTCCAATGCCCAATTTAATGGCGACTGCCGAGTATGTAACAAAAGTGCATGCAATCTGCGTTCGTACAGGAAATTTAGCCAATTATTCGCACCGAAAAATTGACAGTGATCGCCTTGTTGAGCTTGGCGAAGTACTAGAATACGAACCATTAAGCCGAGTTGCTTTCTGGGAAGAACATAACAAACACAAAGTTGAAAACTTATAATCTAAATCAAATAGCAAGTATCATCAACGGTACTTTGATTGGAAATGGAGACGAAATCATCAATCAAATTTTCTTTGATTCGCGCATGATTGTCAATCCAATTCACGGAATTTTCTTTGCTTTTCACGGAAACCAAAAAGACGGACATTTGTTTTTGCAAGATGCTTATCAAAGAGGAATTCGAAATTTTGTCGTAGAAAAAGCGTTGACAAATTTGCCTCATGCAAATTTTATCGAGGTTGAAAATCCGCTACTTGCTTTGCAAAATTGGGCAAAAATTCATCGCAAACAATTTCATTTTCCTGTGATCGGAATTACCGGTTCCAATGGAAAAACGATTGTCAAAGAGTGGTTGAATCAATTGTTATGGAAAAAATTCTCGATTGTTCGTAGTCCCAAAAGTTACAATTCTCAATTCGGAGCAGCACTTTCTGTTTTGCAAATGGAGGAGAAAAACGATTTGGGTATTTTCGAAGCGGGAATTTCGATGCCAAATGAAATGCAAAATCTCGAAGAAATTATTCAACCAACAATTGGTGTGTTGACAAAAATCGGAGAAGCGCATTTAGAGAAGTTCAAAAATCAAGATGAATTGATTCATGAAAAATTGAAACTATTTTCTCATGTTGATAAATTAGTTTTCAATATTGAAAATGAAAAAGTGCATCAAGCTATTCTTGAAAACGCCCATTTAGCAAAAATAGATAAATACACTTATGGTTACTCAAATTCTGCCACTGTACAAATCAAGCAAATCATCAGTAATCAGACAAATACACAAATTTCTATTTTACATAATCAAGAAGAATTCACTTATGCGATTCCTTTTATCGATGATGCTTCGATTAAAAATAGTTTAATTTGCTTAACGACTTTAATCAGTTTAAATATTGATTATAAACAACTTAAAAATGAATTTGGTCAACTTCTACCAATCGAAATGCGTTTGGAAATTAAAGAAGCGATTAATCATTCAATTTTAATTAATGATACCTTCAATTCTGATCTAAATTCATTAAAAATTGGTCTAAATGTGTTAAATCAACAACCACGCGACAAAAAATCGTTGGTATTGACGGATATTTTACAAAGTAACTTATCTGATCACGATTTATATCAACAAGCGGCAGATTTAGTCAACCCTTATCATTTTGATGAAATAGTTTTGATTGGAGAAAAAATTTCTCAGTTCAAACATTTATTCAAATCTTATGTTCGTTCATTCAATTCGACTGAAGAATTCTTAGAACAATTCCGTCATCAAAATGTCGACAACGAAGCTATTTTATTAAAAGGTGCTCGTCCGTTCAAATTAGAAAAAATTTCGAATGAATTAGAAACACGTTCCAACGATTCTGTTCTCGAAATCAATTTGCAACACCTTATCGAGAATATAAATGTGTACCGTTCGTTACTAAAACCTACCACAAAATTGATGTGTATGGTGAAAGCAAATAGTTATGGAACAGGAAGTTTTGAGGTGGCAAATACCTTACAAAATAACGGTGTCGATTTCTTAGGCGTAGCAATTGCAGACGAAGGAAAAGAATTACGCGAGGCCGGAATTACCGTTCCAATTATTGTGATGAATCCTGAACAGAGTAGTTATTCAACGGTTATCGATTATCAGTTAGAACCAGAGATCTATAGTTTGCGCGTCTTGAAACTATTTATTCAGAAACTACAAGAAAAACAGATTTCTTCGCCTTATCCAATTCACCTAAAAATGGAAACGGGTATGAATCGTCTTGGTTTTCATGAAGATGATTTCGAAGAGTTAATTGCAATTCTAAAAGATAATTCACATGTTTATGTTCGCTCAATTTTCACGCATTTAGCAACTGCCGATATGCCAGAGCAGGAAGATTATGCGAAATATCAATTAGAACGTTTTGATAATAGTTATGCGACAATTACAACTGCTTTAAACATAAAACCAATCAAACATGCATTAAATTCTCCTGGAATTGTAGCGTATGGAGAACATCAATATGACATGGTTCGTTTAGGAATCGGAATGTATGGCTACTCTGAATATACCGATTTTATGGAGAAATATTTGAAACCTGTTGTGCGTTTCAAAACGGTAATTTCTCAGATTTCAGAGATTGAAAAAGGCGAAACTGTAAGCTATGGTCGTCGTTTTACAGCGGAGCGTCATACCAAAATTGCAACCTTGCCTGTTGGTTATGCAGACGGAATTCGTCGTTCACTTGGTTACGGAAAAGGAAAAGTAGGTATCAACGGGCATTTGGCTACAATTACCGGAACCATTTGTATGGATATGATGATGGTTGATGTTACCGATATTCCATGTAAAGAAGGTGACGAAGTGACTATTTTTGGAAACTCGCCAACTTTAGCTAACGTTACCGAATGGTTAGGAACAATTCCTTATGAAGTCTTAACTTCGGTTTCCCAACGTATAAAACGCGTTTATTACAAAGAATAATTTATTGAAAGAGTTACAGAAAAGTAGCTCTTTTTTTGTAATTTAAAAAAAAATAAATGGATAAAATAATTAGATTAATTGAAGAGTATAATAATTCTGACGATTCTCTGAACAATGAATTCGAATTAGAAATAACATCTGAACAGATTCTTCTTTATTTAAATGATTTTATCCTAAATAAGGATGATTATCCATCAGAAATTTATGATTCATATCCACTTTCTGTTTCACAAATAGAAAAACTAAAGCCTTTTCTAAAACTAAATAAAGCTTTTTCTGCAGACTTTTCGAAATTTTCATATTATTTAAGTTGTTATGAAAATAATGTAGAATAGGTTAAACAATTCTACAACTTAGATTCAAAATTGCTATCTTTATTCCTCAATTTAGATCAATTTATGCGCAGTCTTTTTGCTTTCATTTTCATTATTTCAACCATTTCTTTTGCACAAGAAACGAAGAACGATTCAACGCGTCTAAAAGTGGGTGTTGTATTGAGTGGTGGTGGCGCAAAAGGCTATGCACATGTTGGCGCTTTGAAGAAAATTGAAGAAGCTGGAATCAAAATTGATTACATCGGAGGAACAAGTATGGGTGCGATTATCGGTGGATTATATGCCGCTGGATATACACCTGACGAACTCGAGAAAATCATGCATCAATTGGACATTTCTTCATTGATTACGCAAAATAAAGATCGTGCAGAGATTCCTTTTTTCGAGAAAGCATACAAAGAAAAATACATCTTAGAATTACCTTTTGATAAGTTCAAATTAACGATTCCAAATGCCATTTCAAAAGGTCAAGGTCCGCTTGATTTATTGACTTATTTATTGCGTCCAGTTCATGATATTGATGATTTCAATAAACTTCCAACACCTTTCGTCTGTATCGGAACCGATCTCGAAACTGGAGAAGAAAAAGTCTTTCGTTCAGGATTTTTACCTCGCGTTATTTTGGCTTCGGGCGCTTATCCAACAATGTTAGATCCTGTTACAATTGATGGTAAAATATATGTTGATGGCGGTGTTGTCAACAATTTCCCCGTGAAAGAAGTGAAAGATATGGGTGCTGATATTATTATCGGTGTAGAATTGGGTGATGGTTTACAAAAACGTGATGATCTAAATTCTGCTATTGATATTTTGAGTCAAATTATGACGATGAGTATCGTTAAAAAAACGGATGAACAAAAGAAATTAGTCGATTTATTGATTAAACCAGAGTTAAAAGAATATGCAGTTACAAGTTTTGACGAAGTAGATTCTATTTACAATCGTGGACTTATTGCTTCTGAAAAAGTATATGATCAACTCAAAGAAATTGCAAAAAAACAGCATGCTTCAAACAAAACTCGAAACGAAATTAAACTTGATGATTATGTTTTGGTGAAAGAAATTGAAGTTGAAGGATTGAAGAATTTCAACACAAATTATATCGAAGGTAAGCTAAGAATTCGTACACCTGAAATTATAAAATATGATGATTTAAAAGCTGGAATTTCGAAATTGTATGCTTCCGGAAACTTTAATAATATCACGTATAAAATCTCAGAACTTAACGATGAAGAAAATTTATTAACGTTAAAAGTTCAAGAAAATAAGACCAAACAATCAATCCGATTTGGATTACATTACGATGATTTATTCAAAACAGGATTACTTTTAAACTTTACTTCAAAGAATTTATTCGTCAAAAACTCTGTGTTTTCTGCCGATGTTGTGGTTGGAGATTATGCACGATATAACATCAATTTTTTCATTGATAATGGTTATTTACCAAGTATTGGTTTCAATTCTTTTTCGCATTATTTTGACAAAGAAATTGATCTAAGAAACTTCTTTGACCAGGATAATATCTACAAAAAAGTCAATTATAACTTTAGAGAATACATCAATCAACTCTACATTCAATCAACGATTAAAGAAAAATTTGCAATTGGCGTTGGATTAGAGCATCAATACACAAAAGTTTTCACAAATAATTTTATTGCTTCTAATGACGAATTTCCTACAAAATCCGAAGGTTATTATTGGAAAGCGTATGGATATATTAAAGCAGATAATCGAAATAATGCAAATTTTGCGCGTAGTGGTTTAAAATTTGATGGAAGCTTTAAGTATTTGTTTGATTCTAATGTAACTGGGTTTGAAAATAACTATTTGTTAGAATCGAGTTTAGAGGCAAATTTTCCGTTAAATAATTTCCTAAGTTACAGATTTACTGCTAACTTTGGAACCTTTTTCAACGATAATGTAACAATGCCTCAGAAGTTTTATATCGGAGGTTATGTTGAACAAGATTTTTTAAATTACACCAAGTTTTATGGGCTTCCTTTTGGCTCTGCGATTGGCGACAATCAATTGCTTTTTGGCTCTCATATCCAAGCTCGAATTTTGAAAAATCATTACACAAGTCTATTTATGAATATTGCAAATATCACAGATAGATTTGAGCAATTAAGTTTAACAGATTACAAATATCTTGGGTATGGCGTTACTTATGGTTACGATAGTCCATTAGGACCTTTAAATTTTATTTGGAGTTATTCGCCTTACACAAAAAAAGGATTATTTAATTTAAGTTTAGGTTACTGGTTTTAGAACAATGATAGAATTATTTTACGAAACAGATTTTGAGCTAAAAGATGCTCAAACTTGGATAGATTGGATCGTAGAGAGCATGAAGAATGAAGGGAAAACAATAGAAGATTTAAACTATATTTTCTGTGATGACGAATACTTACTTCAAATTAATCGACAATATTTAGACCACGATTATTACACAGATGTTATCGGTTTCGATAATTCTATTGAAGACGAATTGATGGGTGATATTTTTATTAGCGTTGAACGAATCAAAGATAATGCAGAGCAAAATGGTGTTTCTTTTGAGAACGAATTAGCTCGTGTTGTTATCCACGGAATATTACATTTTGCTGGTTATATGGACAAAGAACCAGATGACAAAGAATTGATGACTGCTAAAGAAAATCAATATTTAGAAACGTTTAGTAGTTATCTAAATCAATAATGTTCCACGTGGAACATTTATTATTTTAACAAGAAAAATAAGTTTACAAATCAAATGATATTTCAATCAGAATATGATGTAATTGTAGTTGGTGGTGGTCATGCTGGTGCAGAAGCAACAGCGGCAGCAGCCAATTTAGGAGCAAAAACGCTTCTCGTTACAATGAACTTACAAACAATCGGACAAATGTCTTGTAATCCTGCTATGGGAGGAATTGCAAAAGGACAAATTGTTCGCGAGATTGACGCTTTAGGTGGATACTCTGGTATTATTACCGACAAAACTGCGATTCAATTCAAGATGTTGAATCAATCAAAAGGTCCAGCAATGTGGTCTCCACGTGCGCAATCAGACCGTATGCGTTTTGCAGAAGAATGGCGTTTATCTTTAGAGAGAACAGAGAATGTTGACTTCTTTCAAGATATGGTGAAAAATTTAATCATCGAAAATGGTAAAGTTTGCGGAGTAATTACAGCCATGGGAATGAAAATTCGTTCTAAGTCTGTTGTACTTACAAATGGTACTTTCTTGAATGGTTTAATTCATATTGGAGAAAAACAATTTGGAGGTGGACGCATGGGAGAATCTGCTGCTTTCGGAATTACGGAACAATTAGTTGATTTAGGTTTCGAAGCTGGACGAATGAAAACAGGTACTCCTCCACGTGTAGATGGTCGTTCTATCGATTATACGAAAATGGTGGAGCAACCAGGTGATGAAAATCCTTCAAAATTCTCATATACAAATACACAAAAATTAACAAAACAACGTTCTTGTTGGATTACTTATACGAATCAAGAAGTTCACGATTTATTGCGCGAAGGTTTTGATCGTTCTCCAATGTTTAACGGAACAATTAAATCAACAGGACCAAGATATTGTCCATCTATCGAAGATAAAATTAATCGTTTTGCAGACAAAGATCGTCATCAGATTTTTGCTGAACCGGAAGGTTGGCACACGATGGAATTCTACATAAATGGATTCTCAACATCTTTGCCAGATGATATTCAAGCAAGAGCTTTACGTTCTGTTCCTGGTTTTGAAAATGCAAAAATGTTACGTCCAGGTTACGCCATCGAATATGATTATTTTCCACCAACACAGTTAAAACATACGCTAGAAACTAAGTTAATTGATAACTTATATTGCGCTGGTCAAATTAACGGAACAACAGGTTATGAAGAAGCTGCTTCTCAAGGTTTGATGGCGGGTATAAATGCTGTGTTGAAAATTCAAGGAAAAGATCCATTTATCTTAAATCGTAACGAAGCTTATATAGGAGTTTTAATCGACGATTTGATTACAAAAGGTACAGAAGAACCTTATCGTATGTTTACGTCTCGTGCAGAATATCGTATCTTATTGAGACAAGATAATGCGGATGAACGTTTGACAAGAAAAAGTTTTGAACTTGGTTTAGCTTCAGAAGATCGTTTGAGAAGAATGGAAGAAAAATTTGACAAAGCTGAAAAACTTGTTAATTATTTCGAAGAAAATTCCATCAAGCCACAAGAAATAAATGATGTAATTGAAGAGCGCGAAGGAACACCTTTGAAACAACCAAACAAAATGATTTCGGTTATTTCTCGTCCTGAATTAAAGCTTTCTGATTTCACAAAATTAGATCGAGTAAAAGAGTTTATTGAAACGAATGAATACGATCAAGAAGAATTAGAGCAGACAGAAATTCAGATCAAATACAAAGGCTATATTAAGAAAGAACAACAGAATGCAGATAAATTGCATCGTTTGGAAAATCTAAAAATTCCAGCTGATATAGATTATCATGTCTTTGGTTCGATGTCGATAGAAGCTCGTCAAAAATTAACAAAAATAAAACCTGCGACAGTAGCACAAGCATCAAGAATTAGTGGTGTATCACCAGCAGATATTAGTGTATTATTAATTTACATGGGAAGATAATATGGAAAATGTTCCACGTGAAACATCTCAAGAAAATCCTTCAAAAGAAGGATTTTCTGGTATTAAGAAATTAGATTTAAAAGATTATTTTTTAACAGGAGAAAAATTTGAGATTTACGAAGATTCAGAAACTGAAGTTTTGTATACTCTCCCCCAACCTATCGAAAATTTAGGAAAGTATTACGAAAGTAAAAATTACATTTCTCATACGGATGGAAAGAAATCAATTTTCGAACGTTTTTATCAAATGGCAAAATCAATCAATTTAAATAATAAATTAGAATTGATAAATAAAGTTTCAAATGGTAAAAATATTTTGGATTATGGTTGCGGCGTTGGAGATTTTTTAGAACATCTACAAAAAAATGGTTACGATGTTTTGGGAATGGAACCAAATGATTCGGCAAGACGAATTGCTCAATCAAAAGTTGGAATCGAAAAAGTTACTTCTACAGAATTAGAACAGAATACAGAAAAGTATGATGTGATTACCTTGTGGCATGTTTTAGAACATATCCCTAATCTGAAAGAAATAATTACAGAACTAAAGAAACATTTAACAAAAAGTGGTATCTTAGTAGTAGCTGTCCCGAACCACCAATCGTATGATGCTAAATATTATGGTGAACATTGGGCGGCTTATGATGTACCTCGTCATTTATGGCATTTCACAGAAACCAGCATGCGAAAGTTATTTAGCAACTTTGGTATGAAAATTGAGTCTATCCACCCGATGAAATTAGATTCGTTTTATGTGAGTCTACTATCTGAAAAATATAAAGGTAATAAGTTAGGTTTTATCAATGCGCTTAGAATTGGTTTGAAGTCTAATGCTCAAGCTAAAAAAACAGGTCAATATTCGTCTTTAATCTATATTATTAAAGCTGAAAATTAAAATAAGCGTTTTTAAAGAATGATTATCTAATCAGACGTATTAGAAATCGTTTTTTTTCTAAAACTTTATTAAATCTAATTTATAAAAGCCGTTTTTTAAGATTAATAATAGATAAAATAAATAGCTATGAAAAAAAGTATTTTATTATTTGGGATATGCGCTTCAGCATTTTTAACTTCTTGTGCATCTACAACCGTTGCAAAACAAGAAATACAAACAGGTAAAGAAGTAAGAGGTGCATGGACTTTGACAAATGTAGACTACCAAGGTTTAACAACAAACGAGGTACAAGGTAATGTAAAAGTTACTGATGCAGTTGCGAAAGTTTTTGACACAGCAAATCCAGAATGTTATGAAGGTTCTACTTGGAACTTAGTTCAAAACAACAAAAAAGGAACATACACTTTCAACAATGCAGGTGGAGATTGTCCTTCAGGAACGGCTAACATTATTTGGGATTTACAACAAGATGGTTCTACAACTTATTTCATCTTCAAAGATGTTACAGGAATCAAAGCGAAACAAAATACAGCAGGATATAAAATGCGTGTAGATTATGTTGATGCAAATTCGATGAAATTGGTACAAGATATCAATGCAAACGGAAAAATTGCTCAAGTGATTTATAACTTCGTACGTTAATCAACAATTTAAAAAACTTAGAAATTATGAAAAAAATAAATACTAAAATAGCCGCAATTGTATTAGGAGGTTCATTTATTATGTCTTCTTGTACAGCTGTACAAAATGCAAATAATACACAAAAAGGTGCTGGTATTGGTGCTGTTGCTGGTGGTGTTATTGGAGGAATCTTAGGTAATAATATCGGTAAAGGTGGTAACACTGCTTTAGGTGCCGTAATTGGTGCTGCTGTAGGTGGTGCTGCTGGTGGTGTTATTGGTAACAATATGGATAAACAAGCGCAAAAAATTGAGCAAGTTTTACCAGGTGCAGAAGTTGTAAGAACGGAAGAAGGGATTAACTTAATTTTAGATGAAAACTCTAAAGTTACTTTTGATTACAACAAAGCTTCTTTAACTGCTGTTGCTAAATCTAACTTAGATAAATTAGTAGAAGTTTTCAACGAATATCCTGATACAGATTTATTAATCGTTGGGCACACTGATAACGTAGGATCTCAAGGTTATAATTTACCATTATCTCAAAAACGTGCACAATCTGTAAAAGATTATTTAGTTTCTAAAGGTATTGCTTCTTCTCGTTTAACATCGAAAGGAAAAGGTTTAGAAGAGCCAATTGCTGATAATACAACTGCAGAAGGACGTGCTCAAAACCGTCGTGTAGAAATTGCGATTACTGCAAACGAAAAAATGAAAGCGGACGCTGCTAAAGAAGCTAACGGACAATAATTCATTTCAATATAAAACAAGAAAAGCGTTCAGAATCTGAACGCTTTTTTTATGTTTAATAAGTTTGAGAATTATTTAAAATTAACCACAAACCATTTATTATTGATCTTTTCTAAAGTCACTTGATACGTCTTAGATGATTGGTCTTTTAAATTTGCATTCACTTCAACCAATGCAACTTTTTCATCTGCATCTAACACTTTTGCATCATTAATTGTTGCTTGCTCTAAATTCTTAATTGATTCATCAGAAGAAAATTTTTGGAAAGTATTCCATTCGCCACTTCTTGTCAACGCAAAAGCACCAGAATAATTTTTCTTTGATAAATTTGTCATAAAACGATTCGAAAGAGATTTTACCATTCCAGCTTCTTTACTTACATGTGCAGGCGTACTTTCAACCAAAAGAGAATCTACAACCTCAGCAGCACCAACTAAATTCAACGGAACTTTTATCGCTTTACGATTCGTTAAATATCGTTCAGAATTCGGAATTCGAACCAAAATATCTAATCGATCACTCTTAATTTTAGAAGCATCTAATGACGAATATTTAATATTAATTGTATTTTTTCTGTACAAATCATCCATAGAATTTGGATCAATTGTAGAACGAAATGTGTACACAATACTACCTGAATTAAACACTTCTATCGTTGCCGTTACAGCTTTATCCAACTGAATTTCCTCTCCTTGTGCATTGTAGAAAAAAGGAGAAATTGAGATTCCTGTATCATCTTGTTTTAAACTAAAATCGAAACGTTGTACATTAGAAGTCGGTTCAGCAGGCGTTTCTACAGTTTCAATTGCACCTGATTTTGGAATTCCATTCACCAAAGGAACTTGATTTCTATTCCATGTAAATTTATTTTGTAACGCGACTTTTTCAGCAATATCAAAAACCTCATCTACCGTTTTTCCATCTAACAACGTACGCACAATTCCCCAACGCGATTCATTATCCATTGATTGACTTGTGTTATACTCGAAAATAATCTGTAAAGCTTCCTTAAATTTATCTTGTTGCATAACAGGCAAAGCCTTCGAAATTTTGTCTACCGTTTCACTAAAAGTTTGCGCAGATGTAGAATCAATTTCAATGTTATCATTTTTACAACTGATAATCATTAAAGCGAAAGAGGCAATGATGAATAAACGTTTCATATAGTATAGATTAATACGTTTTGAGTTAAAGTTTTATAAACAGTAAATATACTAAATACTTGTGTTGATAATGGTATTTTTTTAACAAAAAAAAGCAAATTCCATTTCTGAAATCTGCTCTATATATAAAACAACTAAAACTTGAAAAAAATTCTAAATATCCATAGGAACTTCGATTAACATCAAGCGAGAATCTTTTGCTACATTAAACGAAAACTCGTTTGTATCTTTAATCTCGATGACATCTCTTCGTCCTAATTTGTTTCCATCAAATTCAACTTCTCCTTCCACAACCATAAAGAAAACGCCATTTCCTTCTTTTTGTACTTTGTATATTTCTTGATTATCTTCTGTATAATTTCCTAAAAAAATCCATGCATCTTGATGAATCCAAACTCCTTGATCATCTGCATTTGGAGAAAGAACTTGGTATAATTCATTTTCTTTTGCTACTTCACGAACAGAAATTTGTTGATAACGAGGCTCAACATTCATTTTATTTGGAATAATCCAAATCTGAAAAAAATGTCCTTCTTGGTTTTCATAAGCATTCATTTCACTATGAAAAACTCCCGTACCAGCGCTCATTACTTGTACATCCCCAGACTCAATTACAGAACCAGTTCCCATTGAATCTTCGTGAGAAATTCCTCCTTTTGTAGGAATTGTAATAATCTCCATATTATCATGAGGATGTTTTCCAAATCCCATTCCTCCGGTAATTATATCATCATTTACGACACGCAAAGCTCCAAAATGAATACGAGCTGGATCGTAATAATTTGCAAAACTGTAAGAATGTTTAGAGTCTAACCACCCATGATTTCCTCCACCTCTTGATTCTGATTTAAATATTTGGTAATTCATAGTAAATTTATTTTTATACAAATTTAGGGTGCAAAAAAAACTTATCTATTGACATGTGATAAGTTATCAATTAACACACCTAGAAGATGAATAAAACTTTTTTTAAATTATTAACAAAATGTTAAAAATAATTTATATTTTAGCATTCAGTTAACACATGAGACATATATATGCTATCAATTTCAGGCGAATCAACATTTAATGTTATACTTTGGATTCTACTCCAAATCGTTCTTGTTATTATAGTAGCAGTTATTTTGTATAAAGTTTACAAAAAACTTACAAAATGAAAAAAGGTTCCGAAATCTCGGAACCTTTTTAGCTGATATCAATTAATTATTTTATTGATTATTCTTCCAATCAATTATTTTATCACGGATAAATTCTGCTAATTTCACTTTACTTTGATGTGTCCAACCAGCAATATGTGGGGCTAAAACAGCATTATCTGCTTGAATTAAATACTGAAATTCTTCTGGTAACTCAGATGCAACTAATTTCTCAAAACTCGATTTTTCAAATTCTAAAACATCTAAAGCTACTCCTAAAATTTTTCCTGTTTTCATTGCTTCAACCAAATCTTTTGTCACAACAGATTTACCACGCGCTGTATTCACAAAATAAAATGTTTTTTTAAAGTTAGAAATAAATTCTGCATTAATCATTTGCATCGTTTCTGGTGTTTGCGGCGTATGTAAACTTACAACATCAGCTTGTTCAAAAATTTCTTCTAACGAAACTTGCTTCGCAAATTCATTTACTTTATTTGGCAAAATATCATAACAAATCACATTAACTTCAAAACCCTGCAAACGTCTCGCAAAAGCATTTCCCATATTTCCATAACCAATAATTCCAACCGTTTTTCCCTTCAATTCATCACCACGATTTTCTTCACGTTTCCAAATTCCATTACGAACTTCGTTATCAGCTCTGCGCAAATGATGCATCAACATCAACAACATACCAATCGCATGTTCACCTACAGAATCTCGGTTTCCTTCGGGAGAATTGAATAAAACAATGTTATGATCAGCTGCAAACTCTTCGTCAATATTCTCCAAGCCTGCCCCTACTCTACCGATAAACTTTAAATTCGTTGCTTTTGCTAAAAAATCTTTATCAATTGGAAATCTACTCCTTACAATCATTCCATCATATTCATTGATCTTTTGTTCGATGATTTCTTTGGGTGAAGTGTAATCTTCATCAACAATAAACCCTGCTTCGCGAAGTCCATTATTTAGACATTCGTGATTAGAATCGATTGCTAAAATTTTATAAGGCGTATTCATTACTAAAATTTTAATCAAAGTTACAACGAATGCAAGTATTATTATAAAATTGAAGATAAAATTGGTTACAAACAAATCGTTTATAACTACGTTAATAATAGTTTAATTTATTGAAAATGTATGATTTATATTGTTAATTAAATAATAATTGAGGTTTAAAAAATGATTTTTAAAGCATTTGGTATGACCTTAACTTTTACTTGAAGTGAATCGGTATTATGAATCTCTCCATCAAGCTGATACGTAATTGGATTATGATCTAAACTTTCAATCTTGAACTTTTTCACTTTTCGATACTTTGCTTTGTCCAACAAATCAATCTTTTTGGCTAAAACCAGTACAGAAAAATAAAATTGCTCGAAAACATCCAAATCTTCTATCATCAATAAATCCAATTCACCATCAGACAAATCAGCTTTCGGTGTAAAAGAGATTCCATAACCAGCAATGTTAGAATTAGAGCAGAATAGATAATAAAAATTTTTCTCAATAATTACATCATCTATATAAAGTCGAAACAATTTCGATTTATAATTCAACAACGTTTTCACAGATGCATCAAAATATCCAGTAATCGTACGCTTTTGATTTTCTTCATATGTTTTTATAACTTCTGCATCAATCCCAAAACCTAAATTGCTAAAAAAATACTTGTCCTCTACTCTACCAACATCAATTTTGTGAATAGCATTTGATTTGATAATTTCAATCGCTTTGTTAGCATCTTTCGGAATATTAAGATTTGTTGCCAAACCATTTCCAGATCCAGCAGGAATTATTCCCAACGGAATATTTTTTTTCACCAAAGCACTCGCCACTTCATTGATTGTCCCATCACCACCACATGCTACAATCACATCCGAATTTTCTGCAATCGCCTCCTTCACCAATTCTTTTGCATGAAATTGATAAGCAGTTTCTTTCAAAACAATTTCGTCTGAAGAATCAAATTTTGATTGTAAAAAATCGAGCGAAATATCGTGTTTTGCGTTTCCAGAATTAGGATTAACAATGAAAGTGTACTTCATTTTTTGGGAATTGAAATTTATCAAAACACAAAAATAAGAAATCTAAAAGAATCAAGCTATTTAACGTCTTTTTTTGAGGAAAAACTATCAAAAACTTTCTAACTTTGTAGTATGAAAATTAAAGAAATTCAAAACGAAATAGTAGACGAATTCTCATTTTTTGAAGATTGGGAACAACGCTACGAATATTTGATCGAGTTAGGAAAAAGCTTAAATACTTTGCCAGAGGAAGCAAAAACAGATGATAAAATCATCAAAGGTTGTCAATCTTCTGTTTGGTTAGATGCAGAATTGGACGGTGATACAATCGAATTTAAAGCTGATTCTAATGCTATTTTACCAAAAGGAATTGCCGCATTATTGGTGAGAATGTATAATCATCAAACACCAAAAGATATTTTAGAATCGGATACAGATTTTATCAACGAAATTGGTTTATCAGAATTTTTATCACCAACTCGTGCAAACGGATTATTAGCGATGATAAAACAATTCAAATTTTATGCGATTGCATTTCAATCAAAACAAAATAATAGTTAGACACATCATCTAATCAACCTTATAAAATAATGAACGACTTTTTAGGCCAAGCATTTATTTTTCTATTTTCCGCTGTAATCTGCGTTCCTATTTCCAAAAAATTAGGAATGGGTTCGGTTTTGGGATATTTAATTGCCGGAGTTTTAATTGGACCTTATGTGCTAAAATTTGTTGGCAATGACGGAACAGACATTATGCACGCCACAGAATTTGGTGTAGTTATGATGCTTTTTTTGGTCGGATTAGAACTTGATCCAAAGGAATTCTGGAAGATGAAAAATAAAATCATCAACCTTGGTGGAATGCAAGTTTTGGGAACAATAATTATTGCAACTTTAGTCGGAATATTTGCCTTGAAAATGGATTTTTCTTTGGCTCTTTCTATAGCTTTTGCAATAACCATGTCTTCAACAGCCATTATTATGCAAACACTTAGCGAAAAAGGATTGACCAAAACAAACATAGGTAAATCAACTTTTTCAGTTTTGTTGTTTCAAGATATTATGGTAATTCCAATCTTAGCAATTATTCCACTTTTAGTTGGAGATTCCTTGATTCAGTCCATTGGAGATGATTCTAAAAGTTTGTTAGTTGGTGGACCAGCGTTCATGAAAACCTTGGTTATTCTTGGTGCAATTACATTTATTTATGTGATTGCAAAATACATTATTACACCTTATTTCAAGTATGTTGGACAATTACAAGTTCGAGAAATTTACACCGCTTCTGCCCTACTTTTAGTCATTGGAGTTTCAATTTTGATGCAAAAAGTTGGAATTTCTCCTGCCTTGGGAGCATTTATTGCTGGTGTTGTTTTGGCGAATAACGAATATAAACATCAATTAGAAAGTGACATTGAGCCATTCAAATCATTATTATTAGGAATCTTTTTTATTGCTGTTGGATCAACGATTAACTTCAAATTAATTGCAGATAAACCTTTTATGATTCTTGGATTAACATTTGGAATAATGTTAATAAAATCATTGGTTTTATGGTTTATTGGAATCAAACATAAATTTGATTTTGATCAAAAATGGTTGTTCATTTTGCTTTTATCACAAGTCGGAGAATTTGCTTTCGTTATCTTATCATTGACTCGAAATTTAGATATTCTAAATAAAGAATGGTACGATTTGATGTTAGCTACAACTGCGATAACAATGGTAATAACACCATTACTTTTAGTCTTAAATGAAAAATTAATTCTAAAATATTTTGGTGTAAAAACAAAAGTAAAAACAATCATTGAAAACGATAAAATAAATCCACATTCAGCAGAAGGTGAAATAATTATTGCTGGTTTTGGTGATTTTGGAAACACAATTAGTCGTGTCTTGAAAAGCACTGGAATAAAATCGATTGTTTTGGATAATGATAGTGAGCGTGTAGAGAAAATGCGCAAGCAGGGTTTTAATGTTTTTTATGGCGATGCAACAAATGTTAACTTACTAAAATCGGCTGGTGCTGAACATGCAAAATATTTTGTAGCTGCTTTGGATCCGCCAGAAATTAATCAAAAATTAGTTTATATTGTTCGTAAAAACTTTCCGAATTTAGAAATTATTGTTCGTGCAAAAAATCGTAGTTATGCGTATAATTATTTGAAAGATGGTATAGACGAAGTTTATCGAGAAAACTTTTTCTCATCTGTTTACGTTGGTAGACAAATCCTTATAAAATATGGTTTTTCACCTGAAGAAGCGTCTAAAATTGGGGAAATTTTCATAAAAAGTGACCGAAAGTCGTTGCGTAAAATTGCAAAACATGCCGAAAATTCGGATCAATATTTTGAAGCATCTAAGCAAGAATTTGAAAAGCAAATGAAAATGGTTGCAAAAGAAATTAACAATAGGAATAATGGAGAAAACGAATCATAAAAAACTATTAGTTTTACGTTTTTCTGCTTTGGGGGATGTTACAATGATTGCTCCTGTTTTACAAGAGTTTATTGAACAAAATCCTAACATCGAAGTTTATGTTGCTTCGCGCCCTTTTATGGGAAATATTTTCAAGCAATTTCCTCAAATCAAATTTATTTCGGTTGATTTGAACAAAGACTACAAAAGCTTTTTTAGCTTGTTCAAATTATACAAAGAATTAAAACAATATAATTTTGATTATGTAGCTGATTTTCACAACGTAATCCGATCAAAAGTAATTACAACTCTATTCAAACTTAACGGAACAGAAACGGCTACTTTAGATAAAGGTCGTGAGGAGAAAAAAGCTTTAGTCAATCAAAAAAATCGCGTTTTTAAGCAATTAAAATTAACAACTGAGCGCTATGCTGATGTTTTGCGTCAACTTGGTTTTAATATTGATTTAAAGCATAAAATCGAACCAAAATCGATTAAAGAATCTAAATCAATTGGAATTGCGCCTTTTGCAGCCTTTACAAGTAAAATGTATCCAATCGAAAAGATGAAAATCGTTGCGAAGAAATTAGCTGAAAATGGGTACAAAATTTATTTATTTGGCGGTGGAAAAACTGAAATTGATGAATTAAAAACGTGGGAAAGTTTTAATCCAAACATCAAATCTTTAGCTGGAACAATCTCTTTTGAAGAAGAATTACAAGCAATTGCTAAATTAGAAGTAATGATTTCTATGGATAGCGCAAATATGCATTTAGCTTCGTTGATGGGAACACGCACAATTTCTATTTGGGGTGGAACGCATCCATTTGCTGGATTTTTAGGTTATGGACAATCTATGAATGATGTGATACAAGACGAAACGATGAAAATTCGTCCAACTTCTATCTTTGGAAAAGATCCAAAAAAGTTTCAAAATTATGATTATTTTCAAAATTTGAGTGCCGAAGATGTTTATCAACAAATCGTCAATAAATTAGAAAAATAATACTTTTAAAAGCATCATATCGATGCTTTTCCTATTTTTATAAGAAATTATAATCACATGAAGTATACATTTCTTATTCTTGCCTTATTCTCAAATTTTTTATTTGCTCAAGAACCGAAAGTTATTTTGGTAACGTTGGATGGTGTTCGTTGGAAAGAAGTTTTCCGAGGAGTTGAAAAATCAATTTTAAATGATAAAAAATACAACTCACTTATTGTCCAAACTAATGAAAAATATTGGACAGAAGATTCTATAAAACGTCGCGAATTATTGATGCCTTTTACATGGAAAACGATTAAAGAAAAAGGAGTTATTTTAGGAAATCGTGATGAACAAAACTTTGTTAATTTGACCAACAAAAGATTATGGTCTTATCCTGGATACAACGAAATAATTACAGGAAAAGCTGATGATGAGCGAATTAAAAATAACAAAGATATTCCGAATCCTAATGTTTCAGTTTTTGAAATTGCAAATCAGCAAAAGAATTTAAACAATAAAGTAATGGCTTTTGGAAGTTGGAGAATGTATACAAATATTTTCAACCAAGAGCGTTCTAAATTGTTTGTAAATGCTGGATATCAAAATAGTTTTAATCAAAATAAATCTGAACGAGAATTACTAATAGAACGTTTTCAGTTAGAAACACCAAGACAATGGTGGGGAACTAGATTTGATATTTTTACGCACGAATTTGTCTTAGAAGCCATGAAAAATCAGAAACCTAAATTACTTTTTATAGGTTATGGAGAAGCGGATGATTACGGGCATGATGAAGATTACGATCAATATATTACTTCAATAAACCGCAATGATAGAATGATTGAGGAATTATGGAATTATGTACAAAGCGATCCATTCTATAAAGATCAAACAACTATTATTGTAACAACTGATCACGGACGTGGAAATGGAAGACAATGGACAGAACATTATGATGAAATTCCTGGATCGGACGAAGGATTTATTTTGCTGATTGGAAACAGAATTAATCCTAAAAATTTCAAACAAAACCAAACTTATCTCAATCAAATTGCCTCTACTATTGCTGATTTGATGAAAGTAAAAACATGGAATTATAAAGATTCTGGAAAATCTCTTTTGAAGTAAATTTGGCAGATTTGGATATACTCTTCTAACAACAAAATGCGACTTACAGAGCATTTTAAAACTCGATTTTACTTATTCAAAACGGCACTATTTCAAACACAATAATTTAACCTAAAAAAATATATGAACAATCTTTACACAAGATCAGGAGGACTTATAATAGGTTCTATTAGAATCTCAAGTTTACTTGCTCAAATAAATATTTATGAAGACAGGTTAATAATAAATTATTTGTTTTTCTTTAAAATAATCCTTTTAAAAAAAGATATTATAGATATAATTGCATCTAACGATTTTTTTGAAAAAGGAATTAAAATTCTTCATAAAAGCCCTAAATATGATTCAAAAATAATTTTCAGAGTTTCTAATCCTAATAAATTAATAGAAGAAATAAAAAAAACAGGTTTTATGAATTAATGATAAAATATTTATTTTTATTTCTCTACTATTGAGGATTATACAAATAAAAATATTATAAACAAAAAAAGCTCATTCATTGAATGAGCTTTTTATATTTTTAACTTGTTTGTTCTTGATTAATGAGCTGATTCTCTATTTTTTGATCGATTTCTTTAAAGAATCCGAAACCTTTTAGGATAATGATTAATCCAAAGATTAAAAGACAAATTCCAACTCCTTTTCGTACCATAAATACTTTTTGATCGGTAAAACGTTTTTGAAGTTTTCCTGCCAAAAATATTTTTCCCAAATCTATTACAAAATAGGTGGTCAAAACAACGCCCATGTAAAGCATAAAATCGCTTGGATTTGGATATTGAATCATAATTGAAGAGACAATTACAAACCAAAAAACAATGACACCGATATTCAACAAATTCATAATGAATCCATTGATAAACGTTCTCAAATAATTGTTGCTTACAAATCCTGCTTCGCCTTCTATATGTAGCTTTGGTTTAGAGAAATACATGAAAATTCCGTAAATCAATACAAAGAAACCTGCAATGATATAAATACGGTAAAACTTTGGATGATTGGTCACATAATCTGTAAAATCTTTACTTCCATAATAGGCTGCTGCAATACACAAAATATCGGCTGCAATAACTCCTAAATCTAGAACTACAGCGGTTTTCCAACTTCTACGCAAACTGGTTTCAATAAGTAAGAAAAATACAGGTCCAATAAGAATTGTACTTAACAAAAAACCTATTAGTATGGCCGAAAATATTATTTCCATAACATAATTAAGGTCTGCAAGATAAGTCTAAAATATGAAACTTAAGCATCAACTAATTCAAAATCTAATTGCTTCTTGATTAAATCAGCATTTAAAACTTTGATTCTAACCGGACTTCCTAACTGATATTTAACACGTGTGCGTTTACCTATTAAAGCATGATTTTTTTCGTCAAAAACAAAATGATCACCTTTCATAGCACGAGAACGAATCAAACCTTCGCAACGCGTTTCTGGAATTTCAACAAAGATTCCATAATCTTGTACACCTGTAATAAAAGCATCAAAAGTTTCGCCAACAAATTGCTCCATGTATTTTACTTGCATATATTTTATTGACTCTCGCTCTGCTTCTGCAGCAATTTTTTCGCGAGATGAACAATGTTTTGCTTTATCTTCGTAAACAGCCGCTGCAGGAGATTTTTTACCATCTAAATAATCTTGCAACAAACGGTGCGCAATCATATCTGGATAACGACGAATCGGCGATGTAAAATGCGTGTAATAATCGAACGCTAAACCGTAATGTCCTATATTCTCTGTTGTATATTTTGCTTTCGCCATTGTTCGCATTGCCAAAGTTTCAACCATATTTTCTTCTGGTTTTCCTTTCACTTCTGCTAACAACTTATTCATAGAATTGATAGTTGTTTTACGATCTCCAATTTCTAATTCGTAACCAAATTGGCGAATAAAATTCTTTAAGTCTAATAATTTATCTGGATTTGGATCATCGTGAACACGATAAATATAAGTGTTCGCATTCTCTTTTCCATGTTTATCTAAACTAATGAATTCAGAAACTTTTTTGTTACATAATAACATGAATTCTTCAATCAATTTATTCGAATCTTTCGAAATTTTGAAGAAAATTCCTTGCGGATTATGCGTTTGATCTAAATCGAATTTTACTTCAACTTTATCAAAATTAACCGCTCCATATTTCATACGCTTTTGACGCATTGTTTTTGCTAAACGATCTAAAGTCAAAATTTCATCTTTAAAATCTCCATCTTTTCCTTCGATAATTTCTTGCGCTTCTTCATAAGTAAAACGTCTGTCCGAATGCGTTACTGTCCGACCAAACCATGTTTTTACAATCTTCGCATTATCATCCATTTCAAAAACTCCCGAAAACGTATATTTATCTTCGTTTGGACGCAAAGAACACGCAACATTCGACAACACTTCTGGCAACATTGGCACTACTCTATCCACCAAATAAACAGAAGTTGCACGCTTGTATGCTTCTTGCTCGATCAACGAACCTGGACGAACATAATGCGTAACATCAGCAATGTGAACACCAATTTCCCAGTTACCGTTCTCTAATTTTCGTATTGATAAAGCATCATCAAAATCTTTTGCATCTTTCGGATCGATTGTAAATGTCGTTATATTTCGCATATCTCTACGACGAGCTGCCTCGGCTTCATCTATCGAAGTATCCAACTGATTTGCTTCTTCTTCAACTTCCTCTGGAAATTGAGCTGGCAAATCGTATTCTAACAAAATTGCATGAATTTCTACATCCGTATTGTCTGGACTACCCAAAATTTGCGTGATTTCACCAAATGGTGAATTAGATCCTTCTGGCCAATTTGTTAATCGAACCACAACTTTTTCTCCTGGTTGAGCATTTTTAATTTTCTCTTTCGGAATAAAGAAATCGTGGTTACCATTTTGCATCGTTACAAAACCAAAATTTCCGTTCTTTCCTAACTCGAAAATTCCTGTAAATTCAGTTTTATTACGCTCGATAATTTCTACAATTTCTCCGTCTGCTCTCGATTGATTGGCATGTTTTTTTGGATAAACATATACGCGAACCGTATCGCCCATTAAAGCATTTCGCGTTTTTCCTTTTTGTACAAAGACATCTTGTTCAAGACCATCAATCATAATATAAGCGCTTCCCGAAGAAGTCAAATCCGCAATCCCAACCATATAATCATTGGTTGCATTGATTTTGTATTTTCCTCTTTCTACTTCAGAAATCTTTTTGTCAGCTAATAAAACATTCAAATTCTTAATCAATAATTCTGTATCAATTCGATTTGTTAGGTTTAAAGCTGCTGCAATTTGTTTATAATTTAAAGGTTTATTCGGATTTTGAAATAAAACTTCGATGATAGACTTCGTAAACTTTGTTATGTTTTTGTCTTTTTTCGCCTTTGTATTTTTAAAATTTCTTCTTGGCATAATTTGTTTTCTGTAAAATCTCTTCTTGTTTTTTCGAGATTTATTTTAAAATAGTTAATAAATAAACATCTTAATTATTTGATTATCAAATTATTTTTAATAACTATTGATAAGATGTTAATAAACAACATAACCACTGCAAAGGTAATATATCCTTTTTCTAAAATAACAATTTACAGCCAATTCTATGTTACGGAAAGGATAAGATTACTTGTAATGTTTTGATTTATTGCGAAAATTGAGCCAAAAAAGCTATTTTTGCATTGATAATTAATTGAATGAAAACTAAACCATTATACCAGACCTACTTGATTAATCTTGATCGAGCTACGGATCGGCTTGAATTGATGCAAAAAGAATTCGAAAAATGTGAGATTACTTACGAAAGAATTTCTGCTGTAGATGCCAAAACTTTGGATTCGCCAACCTATAAAGTAAAAAATAAATATGACCGAGATTTAGTTCCTGGAGAAATTGGTTGTTATTTGAGTCATGTGAAAACGCTAGAAACTTTTTTGACTTCTGAAAATGATTTTGCTTTGATTATAGAAGATGATGCAATTTTGGTTGATGATTTTAAATCTGCTATCGAAAAAGCCATGAATCAATATAATGAATTTAGAAGTGAAGGATCATTGGGATATTTTGAAGTTATTTAATGGAAAACGAAAACATATAAAAATTGCTGATGTGGATAATAAATACATTATTGGTGCTTGTGGAACAAGTATTCCAATCACAACAATTGCAGCCATTTGGACAAGAAAGGCCGCCGAAAAATTTTTGAATAAAATTAAAATGCCACTACCTATGATTCAACGTCCAATTGATTGTGATTTGCAGCATGCTTGGGAATTTGATTTAAGAATTTACAACCTTCTTCCATCGCTTGTTAAACCAGCTCCAGTAGAAACGCAAATTCAGATTAATCGCAGTTTAAGAAAGTCTAAATTTCCAAAACAAATTCAATACGAATTGAATCGATTATTTCCTAAATATTTCTATTTGATTAATCATTATGGTTTCAAAAAATTCTATGATAGTTTTATTGCAAAGAAAAACGAACGTATTTCTTAGTTAACAATTATTACACCTATTAAATTGCTTAATTAAACCTAATTAACAAGCTTTATCAACAGTTATAAACAATGTTAATTTCTATATAAGATACAAAAAAAGCAGTTTCAAGACTTTGAAACTGCTTTTTCATTTATAATAATTCGATGCTTTCTTCTTTTAATTTTTCTTTTACTTTTCCGTCCCAAATACTCGCTTGTACTTCGCCAATGTGTCGAGATTTCAACATAAACATACACATACGCGATTGTCCAATTCCACCTCCAATTGATTCTGTTAACTGATCATCTAACAACATCGAGTGAAATAATAAATTTTTACGATCCGAAAAATCTCTAATTTCTAATTGTTTGGTCAAAGCTTCTTTATCTACACGAATTCCCATCGAGGATAACTCGAAAGCAGATTCTAAAACAGGGTTCCAAACTAAAATATCACCATTAAGACCTCTAAAACCAGCACTGTTTTCTGTACTCCAATCGTCATAATCAGCAGCACGTGCATCGTGTAATTCTCCATTACTCAATTCTCCTCCAATTCCGTAAATAAAAACAGCTCCAAATTCTTTACAAATTGCATTTTCTCTTTCTTTCGGCGTAAGAGTTGGATATTTCTGTAATAAATCTTCAGACGAAATAAATGTAATTTGTTCTGGTAAAACAGCTTTCAATTGTGGATATTTTGCTTCTACATTTTGCTCCGTTTTTTTAATAACTTCATAAATCGATTTTACTGTCGAAAAAAGATAATCCAATTGGCGATCTTGCGGCACAATTACTTTTTCCCAATCCCATTGATCCACATAAATAGAGTGAATTGGCGAATAATCTTCGTCTGGACGCAAAGCGCGCATATCTGTTATAATTCCTTCGCCTGGCTCAATTTCTAATTCTTTCAAACGAATACGTTTCCATTTTGCCAAAGAATGTACAACTACCGCATTTTTATCATTCAAAGATTTTATAGGGAATTTTACAGGTCTTTCGATACTATTCAAATCATCATTAATACCTGTTCCATCCAAAACTACCAATGGTCCAGAAACTGGAATAATGTTTAATTCTTTTTGTAATCCTTTCGAAAATTCTTCTTTTACAAAAGAGATTGCTTGTTCTCTACGTAATAATGCTCTGCTCATCTTTTTAATCTTTAAATGATTTGTTTTTTTAACTGATGTAAAAGTAGAACAGCTAAAATCAATAAATATACTATTGACTTAAATTGGTTTAAAAATATTTAATTTTAAATATAAAATATTGTTTATAGTTAACTATTTAAACTTTATAATAGTTTTAAATTTAATTTTTAAAATAAAAATCGGTAAACTCTAACGAATTGACCGATTTTATATCTTATAATAGATGTATAAAATTATCCGTTGTATGAACAAGCAATTTTATCTACGCGTCCTTGGTGACGACCACCTTCAAATTCTGTTGCTAAAAATGTATTCACAATTTCTTCTGCATATTCATACGCAATAAAGCGTGCAGGTAAAGTTAACACATTTGCATTATTGTGTTGACGAGCTAACTTGGCAATATCCATCATCCAACATAATGCAGCACGAATTCCTTGGTGTTTATTTGCAGTCATTGTAACGCCTTGCGCACTACCACAAATCAAAATTCCGAAATCTGCTTTTCCATCTTCTACAGCTTGTGCCGTTGGGTGTGCAAAATCAGGGTAATCAACACTCGCTGTTGAGAACGTTCCAAAATCCTCAACCTCATATCCTTGACTTGTTAAAAAGGGTACTAATTTTTCCTTATAATCGAACCCAGCATGGTCCGCTCCGATTGCAATTTTCATTTAATTAACAGGTGTTTTTGTTGTTTTTGTTTAAATAATTGTAAATCAAATGTTAAGTAAAAGTAACAACTTGTTAAAAGATGATTGAATAAAACTAATAACTTTTCGAGAGAAAAATTTGGAAATCTGATTCAAAAAATCAATTAGAAATAAATCAATACAAGTCAAGTAAAACTTTTCATTTTGGCATAAAAGATTTACACATCGTTATGAATAGTTTTCACAAAACATCTTGCTAACAAAAGTTGTTTATCAACCAAAATGATAAATTGTTGATAGAATATCTAACTCTTTCATTACAAAACAAAATTACAAATAATAGCTTGTTAATTGCTATTAAATAAAATTTATCTCACTTTAGTTATCCACATATTAACAGTGCTAATAATAGTAACATTTTTTTCTTTTTTTAAAATTTAAAAATTAATTAAACTATATATATTATTATGAATTGTTAATAGTTGAAAATTGTATTGAATGATTTTAAGTCTCAAAATGAAAGTTTGATTACTTTTGTGTAGTTCAAAATTTCAAATCAAAATATGAAAACAATCAACGACTACAATTTCGAAAACAAGAAAGCATTGATTCGTGTTGACTTCAATGTTCCGCAAGACGAAAATTTAAATGTGACAGATGATACACGTATTAGAGCTGCAAAACCAACGATCGACAAAATATTGAAAGATGGTGGCGCTGTTGTATTAATGAGTCATTTGGGACGTCCTAAAGGCGAATTCAATGATAAATATTCATTAAAACATATTGCATCAAAAGTTTCAGAAATTCTTGGCGTTGATGTGATCGTTGCGAATGATGTTATTGGCGATGATGCGAAACAAAAAGTAAGTAATCTAAAACCAGGCCAAGTTTTATTATTGGAGAATGTTCGTTTCCATAATGAGGAAGAAGCTGGAGATAAAGACTTTGCAAAATCATTGGCTCAATTTGGAGATATTTATGTGAATGACGCTTTCGGAACAGCACACCGCGCACATGCTTCGACTGCAATTATTGCTGAATTTTTCCCGGGAAATAAATGTTTTGGTTTGTTAATGGAACAAGAATTAACAGCTATTAACAAAGTGTTAGATGATGGTGAAAAACCTGTAACAGCGGTACTTGGAGGAGCTAAAGTGTCTTCTAAAATTACGATTATCAACAATATTTTACCAGTTATTGATAACTTGATTATTGGTGGTGGAATGACGTATACATTTGTGAAAGCAAATGGAGGAAAAATTGGAAATTCGTTGGTAGAAGATGATAAATTAGATTTAGCGAAAGAAATTTTGGCTGAATGTGAAAAACATAATGTAAAAGTTTATTTACCGGTTGACAATGTAATTGCTGATAATTTCAGTAATGATGCAAATACACAAACAGTTCCTTCGGATCAAATTCCTGATGGATGGATGGGAATGGATGTTGGTGAAGAATCGTCAAAAGTTTTTGCAGATGTAATTAACAATTCGAAAACAATTCTTTGGAATGGTCCTTTAGGTGTTTTTGAAATGTCAAATTTTGCAAAAGGAACTATTGCTTTAGGTAATGCAATTGCTGAAGCTACGGCAAACGGCGCTTTCTCGCTTGTTGGTGGTGGAGATTCTGTTGCTTTCGTAAAACAATTTGGTTACGACGACAAAGTAAGCTACGTTTCTACAGGAGGTGGCGCAATGTTAGAATCGTTGGAAGGTAAAGAATTACCAGGAGTTGCTGCGATTTTAAAATAAGAAAAGGAAAAAAATACTTAAAATAGTAAAAAATTAAGTCGAGCATTTGCTCGACTTTTTTTGTCTTAATTGTTAAGCTGAATTTATTTCAACTTCTCATCTTAATGATTAGGTTCTTCACTTTGCTGTCGTTTCGTTCAGAATGACATTTTTTTTTAGCATCAAATTTTCTGCCATTCCAACGTTAGGAGGAATCTCAATGATTCTAAAATTGTTAATAGTAATCACTTGTTATTTAATAAATTAACTACTTTTCAACTGAGTTATAAAAAGAATGTTTATAGCTTGATTAATTACTCAAATTGTTAATAGTAAACTATTAAATATAAATGAATTAAAAAGTTATGAATAGACTTTATTAAAACTTGTGAATAATGATGATTTTAGAACTAAATTGATTTAATAAAGTTAAAATTGTTAATTATAAAAACTTGATAAATAATAAATTAAGAAGTAATTAAGATAGTTTATCAAAAATTGTTGAAACTGAAATCTCCCTACAATTAGCCATTTTATTTGTAGAAAAGGATTGTTATATTCGTAATGATTTAATAATCAATCTATGAATGAATTTAACCAACGACTAAACGAAGTAGAAAATCATTTGCAACACAATGATCTTGATTTGGGCTATCGCCGATTAATTGATTGTGTGTTGGATTTGGGTGAGAAATCTTTTTACAAAGAGATTATCTCCTATTCAGATCTTTATTACAACGAAAATTCTACGAACGAAAATAAAACAACGCAAGCTTTACAATTGGTGGAAAAGTTGAAACAAGCTCCTCCTCCGCACTTTCAGAAAGAAGAAACGTTGATATCAACCAATAATGTTGAAAAAGCTTATTATCGTCGAAATTTTAAACTTCATCCGATCACTTTTGATTTGAAATCACGAGAAGTTGTTGGATTAGTTGGAGAAAATGGAAATGGAAAAACAACTTTATTACGTTTGATTTGTGGTGAATTGAAACCAACTTCTGGCGAAATAAATTATCATTTTTCTAAAGCAAAACCGTTTAGTTTCGAGCTGAAAACAAAATTGGTTTATGTGCCACAACGAATTGAGGTTTTATATGGTTCGTTGATGGAAAATCTACAATTTACCTTGACATGTTATGATATTTACAACGAAGAAAATTGGTTGTTGGCGAATGTTATGTTGGCGCGTTTGGGGCTTTGGCCGTACAAGGATTTGCAATGGCGACAATTGTCGTCTGGTTATAAAATGCGATTCGAGTTGGCGCGAACGTTATTGCGTCGCCCAAAAGTATTGTTGCTAGACGAACCTTTGGCGAATTTGGATATTTTGGCGCAACAAATTATTCTCGAAGATTTGAAATTTTTATCACAATCTATTCGCAATCCTTTTGGTGTTATTTTGAGTTCTCAACAATTGTATGAAGTTGAAAAAGTATCGACAGAAGTTCTCTTTTTGGAGCAAGGAAAGCTTAAAATACAAGGAGATACAAATGATTTGGAAGGTGATTTTACGATTGTTGAAATTGATGTGGAAAACACAAAAGAAGAGTTATTAACAGCTTTATCTAACATTGAAATTAAACAGATAAAATTCAATGGAGGATCGTATATCGCATATTTTGATGATAGAATTTCGATGAATATAATTCTGTCCGAAATAGGAAAATCATTATTGAAAGTAAAATACATTCGAGATATTTCGAAATCAAGTCGTCGCTTTTTTGTCAATTAAAACCAACCAACTATGTTCAAAAAAATAAATCAAACTTTAATTACCAAATATCCATTGATTTGGAATCTGAAATTTATTTGGATTTTGTTGACGGTTTTAGTTTTCAACTTGATTGCATTTATCAATGGTTTTTTGTTTTTTACTAAAAAATCTCAACTGCAAGTAACTGGACTTTATGAAGTGTTTTTCAACTCAGGAATTTTTATTTATTACCTATTAATTGGTGTCATTATCGGCGTTATTTGGTTGTATTTCTATATAAAAAATAATCGTTTCAAATCAAATTATCCAACCTCAAGAAATTATTTGTTCAAAGAATTTTTGGCCGTTTTCTTCATTATATTTTTGATGTTTTATGTACCAAATTCGTTCAAAACTGGTCTTAAATTTCGTGTTTCAAATTATATAACTGAAGAGCAATATTTGAAAGATATCGATATTATCAATAGAGCGCAAGGTTTTACGTTGCAACCAAATTTTGGGTACGATAATTATTCGAGAAATTTGCCTGTTCCAGCTTTTGATTCGTTGGTTTCGGAAAAAGAAACAAGAGAATTATATGAAAAAAATAAGAGAGAATATTTAAGAAAAAATCCAACATACTCATATGATGCTTTTTTGGATCCGTATTTCAGAAATCCTGAATTTGAAACCTTATTAAGAGATTATTTTCCGGATCGATTTAGTTATTCTAAAATTAATTTTAATCAAACGTATCAACCTCTTAAAAAGAATAATTCATCTACAGATTCATTTCAAGAAGAAATGGACTATCCTACTACAGTAGCTGTAGATTCAACTTATGCTGTTGTCGATTCTGCTGCAGTAACATTAAATTCTGGTGGAAAACCAGATGTTTATTACAACTTAGCAAGTTTGTATAATTATAGTGTTTTGGCTTTTAACAATCCGAAAGATTCTACTTTAAATCATCAATTTTATGATGGACAATGGATTGCTTTGTTGCAAAAAAATGATCGAAAAGTAATTGAAAATTTATTGAATAATTATACCGATTTATTAAAAAAGCAAGAAATTGGGTATCAGTTCAAACATAAAAAGTGGATTGATTATTTGCCTCAATATCCGTATTATTTCATTGATCATAAATTGAATTATATTGATCCTTATCAAACTGTAGATAAAAAACTGAATGATTATATCCACCAAGATAGTTTAAACAAAGTGTATGAAAATATTGAGTTTTCGAAATATAGTTCCACTTGGTTAGAACATATTCAGTACTATTTACTAATCGCTTTAGTTATTACCGTTCTTATTATTACATTCAGATTTAGTTCGTTCAAAGTTTGGTTAATTTCATTGATTGGCGCAGGAATTTTGGCAATTTTAGGAAGCGTTTTCGGAATTTCTATCGATGCAAGTATTGGTTATACACAATTCACACCTTATATTATTTTATTTGTTTTTTACATTGCATTTATAGTGACTACACTAATTGGCTTACGTTCCAAAAAATATAAAGTTTTGACAGGTGTTAATCTTAATTGGTTTGTTGCGACCAATATTTTTATTGGAATTGTGATGCTTAGTTTTTACACAGATTTGCGTGAAGAAATGTTATATGAAGCAAATAAACATATGAATATTTATGAGTTTAGACAAACAAATAAAGAATTATTGCTGTTACAAGAATTTGCAGAAATTTTTCTTTACATCAATCCAATTTTATATTTAATAAGTTTTTATTTCATCATCAATCTTTACAAAAAATGGCAAGCAATGCCAGAAGAATAAAAAAAGAAAAGCGAGCTAAATCGGCTCGCTTTTCACTTGATAATTGAATGAAAATGAATTTTAAAAACTACTTTAAAAAAAACTTACTTATGAAATGAAATAACACATTGTGTTAATCAATAATAATTTTTAAACTCACACAAATTTTAAAATATTCTTTCAAAATTTAAATTAATAGAGGTTAACCATCAAAATTTGTAGGTTAACCCTAATTTTTATGATTTTATGCACATTTAGACGAAGGTCTATTTCCTTTCGCATCACGTTTTTTGTGCATACTAAATTTATTAGATTTCATACGCTTTTCACGATCTTGTTTGTATTGATTGAACTGATTTTTGTCTAAAATTTTCTCTAATTTAGTATCAAAATCGTTTGTACCTTTTTCTGGTCGAGAGCCTCTTTCTCCTTTTTGAGTAGAATTTTTGTCTCTGTTTGTAAACTCTTTTTTCATGTCAGAATCTCTACTCTCTAACAACGATTTTACTTTTTTCTTTTGAGCAGAACTCAAATTATATTGATCAAATTCTTTCAATTGTTGATCTACAGTTGGGCGTTCTCTTTGCTCTTTTCTATTTCCAGATCGTTCACCTTGTTGTGGTCTTTCTTGTGCGGATAATGTCATTACCATCATCATGCTTGCTAATAAAAATACTTTTTTCATAATCTATGTTTTTTATAACTAAATGTTAGAATTATATTCTTTTCATTTTTCTTGAAACAAAGTTGCAACACAAAAAAAAGACGTAAAAAATATTGAGGTAAACGAGTGTTAAGTAGCGGTGAAATAAAAGATTTATTAAAATTTTTAACAAAATTGTCAAATTTATTGAATAAAAAAATCCATTCGATAAAGAATGGATTTTGATGTATTTTTTTTGAAAGATTATTTTATTTTTTTCTCTAACATTTTAGAAAAAGTTTTAGCAGTTTTTGCAAACCCTTCTCCAATTCTCGATTCATCACTATAATTATTACCGAATTGAGTTCCTGGAGCTTCTTTATAATTGACAACAAATTTTTTATCTTCAAAATTATTAGAATCAACAATAGTAATAGTTGTAGATACTTTTGCAGCTTGTTTCATTACAAATGCATCCCAACCTGGATAAATCCAATCAACTTTAACAATCATTGTGTAAGGAGCATCTGTAGCGTTTTCAGAGAATGAAATTCCAGTAGATTTTGCACCATATTTAGTTAATAACTCCATAAATTTTGGTTCCCAGATAGACTCTTTTGCACCAGTCCATTTATCATTCCAAATATCTCCATTTCCAGCATTTTTGCCATTTAGATCAACAATCTTTTTTTGAACATATTCTGCTTCTGTAATGCTATCTGCATTAATTTTTAGATTTGAATAGTCAAAAATAACTTTCATTTTAGATTGTCCTTTTAAGAAATCGACAGTACCAGATTTTACTTTCTCTTTTTGAGCATAAATGTTTGAACCGAGTACAATAATGATTAATAATAAATAGTTTTTCATAATAGTTTTAATAAATTTCAGCAAAATATAAATATTCTTTAAATAGTTATTGTATAATCATTTAAAGAAATATTATTTAGAAACGTTTATTGTTTATAAATAGTTTGTAAGTCTTGGAAAAATTTTACTGAAAATAATAATCAAAACGTTTGGTACACTACTTTTGTCTTAACAAAGTTTAACAATATTGTATGAAAGTTTTAATTTCTAAATCAATTGTATTTGTTAATTTTAGAGGAAATTTGAATCAATAATATAAACATTAATTTCAACGAAATTTTGGATATACAACAACTAAACCAACAAATAGAAGCAAAAAGCGAAAGCATTGCAAGGTTGACATCGGAAATAAATAAAGCGATTATTGGACAAGAAAAAATGATTGAAAGTCTATTAATCGGATTACTTGGAAATGGACACGTTTTATTAGAAGGTGTTCCTGGATTAGCAAAAACATTGGCGATTAAAACATTATCTGATGCTGTTGATGGATCTTTTTCTCGTATACAATTTACACCAGATTTGTTACCTGCCGATGTTGTGGGAACACTTATTTACAATGTAAAAGAAAACGATTTTAGAATCAAAAAAGGACCAATATTCGCCAATTTTGTTTTAGCTGATGAGATTAACCGTTCGCCTGCAAAAGTACAATCTGCCTTGTTAGAAGCAATGCAAGAGCGTCAAGTAACAATTGGTGATGAAACGTATCCGTTACAAAAACCTTTCTTGGTTTTGGCAACTCAAAATCCAGTGGAACAAGAAGGAACTTATCCTTTGCCAGAAGCGCAAGTTGACCGTTTTATGTTGAAAACTGTAATTACTTATCCGGAATTTGAAGCAGAACGTTTGATTTTAAGAAATTCGATTAATCAATCTTTTCCAAAAATTGAGAAAGTAATTTCTATTCAAGAATTGTTGGATGCGCGCGAAATGGTGAAACAAGTTTATATGGACGAAAAAATTGAAAAATATATTTTGGATATTATTTTCGCGACTCGTTTTCCAGAAAAAGTTGGATTAGAAAAATTGGTTCCAATGATTTCGTTTGGTTCTTCGCCTCGTGGATCGATCAATTTGGCACAAGCTTCAAAAGTGTATGCATTTTTACGTAAACGCGCTTATGTTATTCCAGATGATGTGCGTGCAATGGCAAAAGATGTGTTGCGTCATCGTATCGGAATTAGCTACGAAGCAGAAGCAGAAAATGTTACGCCAGAAGAAATTATCGACAATATTCTTAATGTTGTTCCAGTTCCTTAAACCACTATTCAAAATCATTTAAACTTTGGATGCAAAAGAAATCATCAAACGTGTAAAACGTATTGAGCTAAAAAGCAAGCGCAAAGCGAGCAACCTTTTTATGGGTGAATATCACAGTTCATTCAAAGGAAGAGGTATGATTTTTAGTGAAATTCGTCCTTATCAATACGGTGATGACGTTCGTAATATCGACTGGAATAAAACGGCTCGATACAGCGAACCTTATGTAAAAGTTTTTGAAGAAGAACGAGAATTAACCATGTTTTTATTGGTTGATGTTTCGAATTCTGAAAACTTTGGAACACGAAAACAAATTAAAATGGAAACAATTGCTGAATTGAGCGCTACATTGGCTTTTTCGGCAATTACTTATAATGATAAAGTTGGTTTGATATTATATTCGGATCAAGTGGAGAAATTTATTCCACCCAAAAAAGGAAAACAACATGTGTTGCGTTTGGTGAGAGAAATTGTTTCGTATGAGCCAAAAAGTAAGAAAACTGATTTAGCAGAGACTTTGGAAACATTTATGAATTTGGTTCGCCGAAAATCAAATGTTTTTATTCTTTCAGATTTTATTGATTCGTCTGATTATGAAAAAGCGTTGCGAATCGTAGCAAAAAAACATGATGTGACTGGAATTAGAGTTTATGATGAAAAAGAACAATCTTTTCCAGATGTAGGTTTGGTTCATGTGCAAGATAACGAAACAGGCGAAATCCGCTTGATAGATACTTCATCGAAGAAATTGCGTCAACAATATGCGCAATATTATCGTGATTTAGATCAACGTTATCAATCTATTTTCAAGAAAAATCATTCAGGCGCAATCAGTATTCGTACCGACGAAGATTATGTTCGCCCATTGTTAAACTACTTTAAAAGTCATAAAGCCTAATGAAGAATTTATTGCTTTTAGTAAGTTTTTTTATCCTTCAATTTTCGTTTGCGCAAGAAATTACGCCAAAATTAGATCGCACGACAAACAAAATTGGCGAGCCAATCCAATATGAAGTAAAAATTGATTACAAAGAAGGAGATAAAGTTGTATTTCCTACGATTTCAGATTCAATTAATCATCACATCGAAGTTTTAGGTCAAAAAATTGACACGGTAAAAACGGATGGAAAATCTGAAATTGTTCAACATTTAGAATTGACTGGATATGATGCAGGGAAATTTAATATTCCATCATTTATCATTCAGAAAAATGGAAAAGATTTAACAACAAAACAACTCGAAATTGATATTCAAGATATTGCAATTGATACAACGAAAAATGCAATTTTCCCGATAAAACCTGTGATGGAAGAAGAATATTCTATTGGAGATTATTGGAATAAATATTGGTTGTACGGCATTATTGCGTTGATTTTATTTATCATCGGAATTGTTTTGGTTGTATTATATGTTCGCGCAAAATCGAAATTATCTGGCAAAGATTCGTACAAAACGCCTTATGACGAAGCGAAAGCAAGTTTAAAAGCGTTGGATGCCAAGAAATATTTGAAACGAGGCGAACAAAAAGAATATTACACGCAATTATCATTTATTGTAAGACGATATTTAGGACGTATTTATAACTTTTCTGCATTAGAAATTTTGTCGGATGATTTAGTAAAATATGTTGCGACAAAACCAGATGTTTTACCAGAAGATGTACAGAAATTCAAACAATTTTTGTTCGATGCTGATTTGGTAAAATTCGCAAAACAAGAGTTTGATGAACCAACAAATACTTCGCACCGAAATTGGGTAGATGAATTTGTAGATCGTGTAAAACCATTAGAAATTCCGGAGAACGAAGATTTGAAAAAAGATCAAGTGACGGGAGAAAAATATAAACAGTTTAATAACAATTAAGAATGCTAAATTTTGAGTTTCAAAATCCTTGGATCTTGCTCTTATTGCTTGCTTTGCCTTTCTTTATTTTCAGAGAAATTCGCAAAACGAGCCAGAAAAAAGCATCCTTAAAATTACCTTCGCTCAAAGCATTTGGAGGTGCAAAAAGTTCGTTAGCGACGTACAAACCACTTTTATTTTTGATGCGAATTATCGCGATGGCTTTGTGCATTGTAGCCTTGGCTCGTCCACGTTATGTAGATGTTACGACAAAAGTAAAATCGGAAGAAGGAGTTGATATTTTATTGACTGTAGATACGTCGTTGAGTATGTTAGCGCGTGATTTGAAACCAGATCGTTTAACAGCGTTAAAAGAAGTTGCAAAAGACTTTTCACTTGGAAGAAAAACGGACAGAGTTGGATTGGTCGAATATTCTGGAGAAGCTTTGACACGTGTTCCATTAACAACAGATCGTGATGTTTTGACACAAGAAATCGAAATGTTACATTCTGGTAGTTTAGCTGATGGAACAGCAATTGGAGTTGGTTTAGCAACAGCTGTTAATCATCTTAAAAATAGTAAGGCAAAATCTAAAGTAGTTATTCTGATTACAGATGGTGTTGAAAGTGTAAATCCTTCTGGAGATTTGATGTATGTTTCGCCGAGACAAGCCGCTGATATTGCAGCAGAGAAAGGGATAAAAGTATATACAATTGGTATTGGAACAAACGGAATGGCGCCTATGCCTGTTGGTTACGATATGTTAGGTGATTATGTTTTTGAGATGCGTCCTGTACAAATTGACGAAAAATTGTTAGAAGAAGTTGCAGATAAAACTGGAGGTTTATATTTCCGTGCAACAAACAATGAAAGTTTAAAAAACATTTATGACGAAATTGATAAACTTGAAAAAACAGAAATTAACGAAGTCAAATATTATAATTATACCGAATTGTTTGCACGATTCTTATTACCTGCATTCATCCTTTTGGTATTAGAAGCCATTTTACGAAGAACCGTTTTTAAAGAATTAATCTAATGCAGTGGGGAGAATTACATAATATTTGGTTGATGATTTTATTGTTTGTCGTTATTTTTCTATCGATAACAGTATTTCAATGGCGCGAACGTGTAAAGAAAACATTTGCAGATAAAGAATTATTTCCATTTGTTTTTCCAATCACATCTTCAAAGCGTTATGGCTTCAAAATCATTGCATTTTGTGTGGCTTTATTTTTAATGGTGATTGCATTGATGGATCCACTTTATGGTGAACGAGATGTGCAAGTAAAGCGCGAAGGAATTGATATGGTTTTCTTGTTAGATTTATCAAGTTCGATGAATGCGCAAGATGTTGCTCCTTCTCGATTAGAAAAAGCAACAAAATTAATCACAGAAACATTACATCAATTAGGTGGAGATCGAGCTTCTTTGGTTGCGTTTGCGGCGAATGCTTATACCATTTCTCCATTGACAAATGATTATGCTGCAATCGAAAGTTATTTGCAAAATGTTAATACTGAGTTAATTTCGAGTCAAGGAACAAATTACTTAAATGCGATTCAGGAAGCTGCAAAAACATTCAAAGGATCGGCGAATACAAGTAAATTAATTGTACTAATTTCGGATGGAGAAGACAACGAAAATACAGTTAATCAAGCTTCTAAAATAGCAAAAGATAACGGAATTCATATTGTATCAGTTGGTGTTGGAACAGATAAAGGAGCTCCAATTCCGATGTATTACAATGGCTACGCCGAAGACTATAAAAAGGACGAAACAGGTTCTATAGTTATTACAAAATTAGAAGATAAAAATCTTCGTGAATTGGCACAAGATACAAACGGAACTTATATTCATTTGGATAATACACAAGATGCATTATCCGCATTTTCAATGTATAAAGCCCGATTAGATAAAAACGAAATTGCTAACTCTACAACAAGAGATATGAATCACGTTTATCAGTGGTTTTTAGCGGTTGCGGTTTGTTTACTTTTTGTGGAATTATTAACATCTGAATATAAGATTTTTAACAAAAAGAAATAGTAAGTTTGTATGGTAAAATGATGTACTTTTTAAAACAAATAGGATTTTTAGGAATAATGCTTTTATCCGTTTTTGGTTATAGTCAATCGAAAGCGAAAAGCTACATTATTGAAGGTAACGAGTATTATCAAAAAGGAAAATTTGATAATGCAGAAGTTGCCTACAAGAAAGCTGCCATGGAAGATCCAACTTCTGTCAAAGCAAATTACAACTTGGGAAATGCCTTATTTCAACAAAAACGCTACAAAGAAAGTATAGCGCATTACAAACGTTCTGCTGAATTATCTAAAACGAATAATGATAAACATTTGGCTTATCATAATTTGGGAAATGCTTTTATGCAGGAAAAAGATTATCAAAATGCTGTTGATAATTACAAACAAGCCTTACGAAATGATCCAAAAGATGATGCTACACGTTACAATTATGCATTGGCAAAAAAGATGTTAGAAAAAGAACGTGAAAAGCAAAAGGATCAAAATAATAAGGATAATAAGGATCAGAATAAACAAGATCAAAATAATCAGCAAAAACAACAGCAACAACAAAATAAACAGCAACAACAAAACCAAAATAACCAAAAGCAAAATCAGAATCAGAATCAATCTCAACAACAACAACAATCTGATCAGCAAAAACAGCAAAATCAAGGAGGAAATCCGAAAGCTGGTGGTGAAAATGGGAACAATAAAGGACAAGGAAACAATCAATCTCCAGAAATCAAACAAGGAAATAATGGAGACGGAAAAGAACAAGATAATGCAAATAATAATTTGGGAGACGGTTTGCTAAAAGCCTTGCAAAATCAGGAAGCAAAAACCCAACGAAAAATTATTCAGCAAAAAGCAGAAAAACAACGAACAACAACATCTAAGGATTGGTAATGACAACGACAAGCGTTTTAAATAGCTTTTTAGTGTTTGCCTTAACGTCTATCACAGCGTTAGCACAACAAATTTCTTTTAAATCTGATGCAGACAAAACGCAGGTCAGTTTAGGAGAAGCATTTAGCGTGGGCTTTTTTATCGAATCTAACACAGATAGTTATTCGATTGATCAACCAATGAAATATCCGCCACACAAAGGATTGCAAATTGTAGGTGAACAACGCTCGCAAAATGTTTCTTATGTGAATGGAAAAGGTGTGATAGAAGAAGGAATTATCCTTGCTTTTGTTGCTGAAAAAGAGGGTAAATATCGCATTGGAGCTGCTAAGATTGTGATTAATGGAAAAACCTATACATCAAAACCTGTCGATGTTGTAGTGAAAGGAACAGGACGGACGCACAACAATTTTAGAAGTAATAATTCTCAACCAGTCTTCCTGCAAAGTAAAGTTTCGAAAACGAACCCTTATGTAAACGAACAAGTTGGTTTATCAGTAAAATTATACGTAAAAGATTTATCTTATCTTAATCGTAAACAAAACTTTCGTCAAGGAAATTTAGACGGATTAAGCCCAAAAATAGTTAAAAGTTCTCCCGAAAATATCAAGCAAGAAATTGTTGGAGGAAAACAATATTTCTCTGAAGAAATTGCACGTTATTATGTTTTTCCTCAAAAACCAGGAAAGATAGAAATCGATCCGTTTTCGGTAGATGTTGTGTTGCCAACAACATATGGTGCAGAGCCTGTAGAAGTGCGTAGTAATCCAGTTGTGATTAATGCAAAAGCGCTTCCAGAAGAAGGAAAACCAAAGAATTTTAGCGGTGCAGTTGGTCAATTTAAAATGAATGCTTCGGTTGATAAAAAAGAAGTTGCTACTAATGAAAGTGTCAATTTTGATGTCGAAATTATAGGTACAGGAAACTTTAATACCATTAATTTACCTGAAATTACAACGCCAAAAAATTTAGAAAAATTTTCGCCGAAAAAACGCGATGCATATAAAACCTATGATACAGGAATGAAAGGGAAAGTTGCTGAGCAAACAGTTCTTGTCCCAAATTTTGGAGGAGAATATACGATTTCGCCTGTAGAATTTAGTTATTTCGATCCTGTTAAAGAGAAATATATAACCTTAAAATCAGATTCGATTAATTTGTCTGTTTCAGGTTCTAAAACTTCTTCTGCAACTGCTATAGCATCTAATTCTCCAGATTCGACAATTTCTGATAAAATAGAAGAAATGACGAATGATGTAAAAGAAGGAAAAAGCGGTTGGTTGTGGTTAACTGGTGGTGTAATTGCATTGAGTGCCGGAAGTTTATTTTTGATGAGAAAGAAAAATAATTCGACACAAAAGCAAACAATAGAACCAAAAATAAAACCGCTTAACGAGCAAAATAATTACGAAGCTTTTCAACCAAAAACAGAAACCCAAAAGTTTACTTTGGTTGAAAAACCAACGATAAATTCGAATCAAATTTCTGCTGAATTAGATGAATTGAAGCAAAAAATAAACGTTGAAGACCAAAAAGATTTTTATCAATTACAAGAAAATATTTTGTGTAATGCCGCGCTATTAAAAACGAATACAGATTTAGCTCATTTTTCTGACGAGGTGATTGCAAATAAATTGATCGAAAATGGTGTGAGCGAATTAGCTGTAGAACAATGGAAATTGTTGCTGAACAACGCACGACAAGCTAAATATGCCCTTGGTGGTTTGCATCAAAATTTAGAAGAAGTTTTCGAAGCAACGCTAAATATTTCCGAAGAATTATTACGAAAATAAATTTCAAGTTTTTTAGATAGTAAAAGGGACAATCTCAGTTTTGAGTTGTCCCTTTTATTTTACAATTCATCCATCATATTTTACAATTCGGTAACATATAATTTCAAACGAAAAGTGTTTGTAAGAACTTTGACTCAACAAATTAAAAAACACAAATGATGAAAACAATTTTCTTAACAAGCGCAATTTTATTCACTGTATCAACTTTTGCACAAAAGAATTTTGAATCAGATATGAATAAAACTTTAACGGAATGGAACAAAGGAAATCATTCTTCTGAAGTTAATTTTAAGCAATTAATAAATGATTATCCAAATGAATGGTTGCCTAAATATTACTTGACTTTTTCTGAAGTTTTGAAAACGTTCGAATCAAAAGATATTGCTAAAAATGAAGAAATTCTTTTGAATGTAAAAACTCAAATCGATGATTTAGTCAGAAATAATCCATTAAATGTAGAAATTCTAAATTTAAAAGCGTTGTATTTAACAGCAGAAATTGTGCAGAATCCAATGCAAAATGGAGCAATTTATTATCCAGAAGTAGTACAAATCTATCAAAAATCGTTGATGTTAGACCCTACTAATCCACGTTCTGTTTTAGGTTTGTCTGAGTTCAATATCAATGCTGCAAAATATAGTGGAATAGATATTACACAAGATTGTAAAAATGTAAAAAAATCTTTAGCTTTATTTGATGCTGAAAAGCCAAAGAATAACGAACCCAAATGGGGAAAAGATCGTGCTGAACTATTGTTGAAAAATGAATGTAAAAACGTACAATAATGATAGCTTTAGTCGCTCAGTTTATTAACGAAATTGTTTGTTGGTTGATTAATTTAATTGCTTAATATGGAAAAAGTACAAAAAATAGGGTTAATTATTTTTTCAATAATTTTTACATTAATTATTTTACTTATAGAATTTAATTTAAATGAACGCAATTTTATAGTCGAATCATCTAAAGATTTAGGAAGAATATTAGGTTATTTTACTAGCTTCTTAATTTTAGGATTTATTATTTACAAATTTGTATATGGAATTATAGTTTCTGACAAAAAGTTAATTGTTCGCAATATTTTGATTCTATTTGTAGTCAATGTTTTGATTTATAGCGTGATATTTTTTACATCGCCAAATGTGTCATTCAATCAATTTTTTCATCCAGAAGCCATCAAATATTTTATCGGATATTTTTCGTTCAGTGTTGCAGCATCTTTTGTAAATACGAGTATTTTTTATGATTTTAGGCAAAATTTACCAGAATCAGCTGATTCACAAAGAATGATAAGAAAGTATTTTCTACGTTCAATTTTTTATACGATGATTTTGTACTATGTTTTTGTGAAATTTGGAAATCAACTTCTTCAAAAATATATTTTTTACGATCAAACGATTAACTATTTTTTGGTTGCGTTAATTACAACATTCTTTTTAGCACTTTTTTATTTTCTTGATAGAAAGAAAAATAAATTAGAACGTAAAATTGTTATCGAATCAACAAAAGCAGAAACAGCAACTGCACAATTCGAAACCTTAAAAAATCAATTAGACCCACATTTTTTATTCAATAGTTTGAATGTTTTAACTGGTTTAATAGAAGAGAATCCAGAGAATGCAATAGATTTTACAACATCACTTTCTAAGATTTATCGATATGTTTTAGAACAAAAAGACAAAGAAGTTGTGTCGATTCAAGAAGAAATAAATTTTGCAAAAACCTATGTCAACCTTCTAAAATTAAGATTTGAAAATAGCATCGATTTCGAAATTGAACAAATAACTTTCTCTGAAACCGAATTTATTGTGCCACTTTCTTTGCAGATTTTATTAGAAAATACAATCAAACACAATATTGTATCTGATCAAAAACCTCTTAAAATTAAAATTTATAAAAAAGATAATTATTTGATCATTGAAAATTCTTTCCAACCAAAAGAAACCATAAAAGATTCGACAGGAATTGGACTGAAAAATATTATTAATCGTTATCAATTAATTTCTAATCGAGAAGTAGATATCGAAAAAAATGAACAAATATTTCGTGTAGAACTTCCCATATTAACACAAAAAAATAAAACTATGAATACACAAAATTTTGACGAACAACAAGCTTATCAACGTGCAATAGAACGCGCAAAAGAATTGAAAAAGTTTTATGCACATTTAGGAACTTATATTGTAATGAGTTTATTCTTTTTTATTCTCAATTTAGTTACAAGTAACGGGCATTGGTGGTTTTATTGGCCAGTTTTAGGTTGGGGATTGGGCGTAGCGCTAAATGCTGTAAAAGTTTTTGCGTATGGTTCTGGTTGGGAAGAAAATAAAGCCAAAGAAATCTTGGAAAAAGAGCAAAATAAAAAGTGGCAATAATCAGTGATGAAAATACTAATTATAGAAGATGAAAAGCCTGCTGCGCGTTTATTAAAGCGACGTGTAGAAAAATTGGGTTATCAAATACATGAAATGTTGCATTCTGTAGAAGAAAGTGTGACGTGGTTGAAAACGAATCCAAATCCTGATTTAATTTTTCTGGATATTCAGTTATCAGATGGGTTATCATTTGAGATTTTTAATCAAGTAGATGTTTCGTCTGCGATTATTTTTACGACTGCTTATGACGAATATGTATTGAAAGCGTTTAAACTAAACTCGGTTGATTATTTGTTGAAACCTGTTGATGAAGAGGAATTGAAGTTTGCTATTGAAAAATTTGAAAGACAATTTCAGCAAGCATCTTCAAGTTTCAATCTAAATGAATTGAAAAGTCTTTTTTCGAATAATCAAACAGAAAAATTTAAAGAACGTTTTTCGATTAAAATAGGAACATCAATCAAAATTATAGAAATCGATAATATCGAATGTTTTTTTAGCGAAAACAAAGCAACGTATATTCATACAAAAGAAAACCGAAATTATTTGGTAGATTTTTCGTTGGATAAAGTGGAAGAACAAATCGACCCGAAAAAGTTTTTTAGAATTAATCGTAGTCAAATCATCCAAATCGATTCGATTAAAGAAATTACAATGTATTCTAATTCAAGATTAAAAATAATTTTGAATACTTACAATGAACAAGATATGATTGTGAGTCGCGAAAAAGTGGCAGATTTTAAGAATTGGTTGGATTAAGAATTGATTTATTGCTTTTTTATGAAAAATTGTTCATAAAAACTTCTATTTTTGCATCAACCAATTAATTATAACTAAATACGAATGGAAAATATAATATCATTTTTTCAGAAATTCTCTTTCAATCAAATCGGAACAACTTTCGCCGTGCTTTTTGCTGTTATTGATATTTTAGGAAGTATTCCAATTATTGTAGGAATTCGAAGCAAAGTTGGACATATTCAGTCCGAAAAAGCCTCGATTGCAGCAGGTATTTTGATGATTTCTTTTTTGTTTTTTGGAACTAAAATTTTGAAATTAGTTGGTGTTGATGTTCAGTCGTTTGCCGTTGCTGGAGCTTTTGTGATTTTTATCATCGCTTTGGAAATGATTTTGGGAATTGAAATCCAAAAAGGAGTCGAATCTAACTCTGCATCCATCGTTCCTATTGCGTTTCCGTTAGTTGCGGGTGCGGGATCGTTGACAACTGTACTTTCGCTTCGTTCGCAGTTTGCAGATATTAACATTGTGATAGCGATTATATTAAATATGTTAATCGTATATTTGGTGCTGAAATTCGCAGGAAAACTCGAAAAATGGATGGGACCTGGAGTTTTATCGGTGCTGAAAAAAGTATTTGGAGTAATTTTATTGTCAATCGCAATCAAATTATTCACGTCAAATATCGGTGCATTGTTTATGAATGAAATTAAAATTTAAAAATTCATTATCTAATGAAAACATATATTTATATCGCGACAATCGTTTTGTTGATAGGTTTAGGTTACAACCTATATGAGATGGATTATAAAGCTGGTTTTATGGCTGAAGAAAACTTTCGTAGCGTTTTAGGAATTGGAGCATCGGTTTGTGGATTAATTTTAGTATCTGTATACTTTAGTTTTTTCAGATTGCAGGCAAATCTTAAGAAATAAACAGTTTTACAACTTATAATAAATGAAAAAGATTAATCCTCGGATTAATCTTTTTTTGTTTGTATCGCTTCGTTTAATTTTTCTAATAAAGTTTTGACAGATTGTTCAATCACTTCAAAAGGTTGATGTTTTGTCGAAGTATAAATCATTACTAAATCAATCGAATATTTTTCATTAGGTTCAAGTAAAAATTTATTCAATCTGTAAGCTTCTTTAGCACGACGTTTTAATAAATTTCGGTCAACCGCGTGTTTGAATTTTTTTTTCCCAACACTCACTCCTACCCTTATATTGTAATCCGCTTTCGGCTTGATTTTGTAGACAAATCTAATCGGATGAGAAACAAATGTTTTTCCATCAGAAAACAATTCATCGAATGCTTTTCTGCTTTTAAGTTTCTCATTCTTACCAAAAGTCAATTTCATATTGCTAAATTCTACGTAAATTTGTAACTGCAAAAGTAAGTATTCTAAAAAGTTTTAGAATTATGTAACTTTGAAAATAATTTATTTTTATTAAAAACAAAAAAAGGACAATATGTATCCAGCAGAAATAGTAATGCCGATGAAGGCTCAGTTGACTTCTAATGGTTTTGAAGATTTAACTACTCCAGAACAAGTAGAAGCAGCAATCAAACAAGAAGGAACAACTTTGGTAATGGTAAATAGTGTTTGTGGTTGTGCTGCAGGTGCTGCAAGACCAGGTGTTGTAATGTCATTAGATAATGATAAAGTTCCTACACATTTAACAACAGTTTTCGCAGGATTTGATAAAGATGCTGTAGCAAAAGCTCGTGAGTTTTTTGCTCCATTTCCTCCAAGTTCTCCAGCAGTTGCTTTATTCAAAGATGGTGAATTAGTACATATGTTAGAGCGTCACCACATCGAAGGACATTCTGCAGAAGCAATTGCAGAAAATTTGAAAGCCGCTTACAACGAGTTTGCTTAATTAAGATATTATAATAAATTTAAAGCGGAGAATATTCTCCGCTTTTTTGTATCTTGTTGTTATTAAATTGAATGATGAATATACAAACAAAATGTACAGTATAAGTTAAGCGACATTTTTATAAATTATATTTTTTTGATTAAATTCTTCGATGGTTTTATAATTTAAGGCACTATGTCTTCTTTTTTTTTGTAAAATATCTCAATGTATTGGAATATTTCTAATTTTGTTTGTTGTTTATTAAGGCGTTTATTTCGATAAATCAATTCAGTTTTTAGTGTCTTAAAAAAACTCTCTGACAATGCATTATCTCAGCAATTTCCTTTGTCAGACATATTCCTAATGACGGGGCTTGACTTTAAAGTATTAGCAAATTTATTATTGGCATATTGAATCCCTCTGTCGGAATGAAAAATTAAATTATTCTCTATTTTTCTGTTCATTAAAGCTATTTTCCAAGCTGCTAAACTTGTTTTTTCTGTACTCATTTCATCGCTCAAACCCCAGCCAATTATTTTACGATCGTACAAATCAAGTAGAATTGTTAAATACATAAAACCTTCATTAGTTTTGATATACGTGATGTCCGACAACCATTTTTGCCCAGCTTAAGCACTTTTAAAATCTCTATTAAGCACATTTTTTGCAACCAAATAATTGTGTTTAGAATTTGTTGTAATTTTAAATTTCTTACTTAATTTACTTCTAATTCCAAGCTCTTTCATGTATTTTGAAACTGTAATTCGGGAAATTTTAATGCCCAAACGATTTAATTCTGCTGTAATTCGGACTTCCATAACGTTGTTATGAAGCAAAATAAATTGATAAAATTTGCTTTTTCAGCTCCTCTTTTCGCAAAAATATTGTCGAAAATGGCTTCTTTTTCCATCTATAATAACTACTTTGACTAACTTCTAAAACTTTACACATTTTTTCAAGCGGATAAAGAAATTCATGATTGTTGATGAATTTATATTTCAACGACCGCTCTTGGAAAAAATGGTGATTGCTTTTTTTAAGATATCTCGTTCAAGCTCGGCCTCTTTCAATTTACGCTCTAAATCATAAATCTTTTCTTGTTCTGACGTAAGTTTTAGATTTCCTTTTCCTGGAAAGCTACCTGATCCAAATTCAGAATATTCTTTGCGCCATTTATAAATTAAGCTTGCCGTTATACCTAATTCTCTTGTCAATTCAGAAATATTATTTCTTTCAAAGCTTAATTATACTGCTTTAACTTTAAAGTCGGATGAATAAATTTTGAGGGATGATTTCATATTTTAAAATTAAGGGGTTTATCCTTAACTTATACTCCCAATTAAGTTAGCATATCCAGAACTATAAAGTATGTTGATAGTAAATCATCAACAATCGATGTTCAATCTTTACCAAGTGGAGTTTATCTTTTAAAAATCAAAACAGATAAAGGAATGAAGATTGAAAAAATCATCAAAAAATAATTTTTGTAAAAAGATTTTTATACAATTATAGAAAAGTGGAGCAATTTTTTCCACTTTTTTTGTGTTCAAAATTCTTATAAAAAAGAGTTTTATAAATTTTAATTCAAGGAAAAGTTCAAAAACCTGAATTAACATCATAACATAAAATATATCATATCAAAGAGATTGCTAAACCTATGAAAGAGAGAAAAATGTATCAAAATAATCAGTAAATTAGCAATTCGAAATTTTATAATACATTATTTAATAAACAAATGAGAATAGCAGTCGTAGGCGCTACCGGAATGGTCGGCAGAGTTATGCTCCAAGTTTTGGAAGAAAGAAATTTTCCAATCACTGAAATTATACCAGTAGCATCAGAAAGATCAATAGGAAAAACTATTGAGTACAAAGGAAAAGAATACAAAATTGTATCAATGCAGGATGCTGTAGAAATGCGAGCTGATATCGCAATCTTTTCAGCAGGTGGAGAAACTTCCAAACAGTGGGCGCCTAAGTTTGCAGAAGTTGGAACAACTGTAATTGACAATTCATCGGCTTGGAGAATGGATCCAGATCGTCCGTTGATTGTACCAGAAATCAATGCAGATATTTTAACAACAAATGATAAAATTATCGCAAATCCTAACTGTTCTACAATTCAGTTGGTAATGGTTCTTAATCCTTTACACAAAAAATACGGTATTAAACGTGTAGTTGTTTCTACTTATCAATCGGTTACGGGAACAGGTAAAGATGCTGTGGAGCAATTGAATGGAGAAATTGAAGGACGTGACGTTGCGAAAGTTTATCCATATCAAATTTTCAAAAATGCATTGCCTCATTGTGATGTGTTTGATGAAGAAACAGGTTATACAAAAGAAGAATTGAAATTGACTCGTGAGCCTCGTAAAATTATGCGTGTGGACGAAATGAATATTACTGCTACTGCGGTTCGTGTTCCTGTGCAAGGAGGACATTCGGAGTCTGTAAATATCGAATTTGAGAATGATTTTGATTTAGCTGAAGTTCGCAAATTATTAGCTGAACAGGAAGGTGTAACAGTACAAGATAATCCTGATACAAATACTTATCCAATGGCATTCTATTCAGAAGGTAAAGACGATGTTTTTGTAGGTCGTATTCGTCGTGATTTATCTCAACCAAATGCATTAAATTGTTGGATTGTTGCAGATAATTTACGCAAAGGAGCTGCTACAAACGCGGTTCAAATTGCAGAATATCTAGTAAAACATAATTTAGTTGGATAATATTTTCAATTAATAATATATAATAAAGTCGCTCTTGTAGCGACTTTTTTATGTTTAATGAATAAGTTTTCAGAACTTTAACAAATATTTTACGCTATCAAAGCATCCATAAGCGTAATTTTCGCATCTAAACAGTAAGAAAGAAAAAGTATTTTGGACGAAAAACAACTCATAAAAGCTTGTATCAGCAATGATTCGAAAGCACAGCGATTGCTTTACGAAAAATATGATGCGCGATTTTTTGCGGTTTGTAAACGTTATTTTACCGATATACAACAAGCGGAAGATGCGTTGGTAAAAGGATTTTTGAAGATTTTTCAGAATCTTGAATATTATTCGTTCGAAGGAAGTTTTGAAGGATGGATGCGAAGAATTATGATTAATGAATGTTTGATGGAGTTGCGGAAAAATAAAATTTTTCATCTCAATGTTGACGATTACTCCTCTTCTATTTCATCCAATCAAGAAGCTTCGCAACAAATAGAAGAAGATGATGTGATGAAACTCCTCGATTATCTACCCGAAGGCTGTCGCCTCGTATTTACCCTCTACGTAATTGAGGGATATAAACACAAAGAAATTGCCGAAAGTTTGGGAATTACAGAAGGAACATCGAAATCGCAACTTAATTTAGCGAAGACGAAATTGAAGGATATGTTAAGTATGAATGAAAATATAAAATCAAATTTATCGTGAACACAAACGATCCAATAGAAGATTTATTTCGATCAAGAAGTAACGAAACTGTCGGCGAAAAACCGAGAGATTTGGTGTGGAAACGTATTGAATCTGGTTTGCAGAATGAGGAAAAGGAAAAGAAACCTATTCGTGAATTTGTTTCAAGTGTATGGTTTTCTGCAGCCGTTTTCGCGTTGATTGCGATTCCTTACTTTGTGCTTTTTATCGAGAATATTAATACTGAAAATAGAGAAAATTCACTTGAAATTGTCAAAACAAATGTCCCAGTTATTGAGCAATCGCCTACTGAACAAGAAGAAATAGTGGTTTTGGAATCGAAAGATAAAGATTTGGAAAAACCTCTAGAAATAGTAAAGAATTATAAAGCTACAAAAGAGCCTGTTTATAAAGTAATTGAAGGACATCCTGCTGGTGGAATTGCTGACGAAGGATATTTTCCTCAATTATCTAATGCTTCTGCATCGAATGCTCCAGTTACTTTATCAGCACCGCAAGCGATGGAAGCTCGTTCTAAGGTTTTAGATTCGATAGAAAAAGAAGGACAATTTGCAAAGGCAAGTAATCAAAATTTTGGTAACACAAAAGATTCAGTCATTTCAGATAAGTTAGCAAGTAAAGCTTCTGGTGTTGTAGTCGCAAATGGTGTAAGTAGACAAAATGCTAAATTAAAAGATACTTCTGATGTGATGAAAATGACGGTTGTTGCAGAAACACGCGCTGCAAATTCTTCGTTAGAAACAGCTTCGGTTTTAGATGTTTCACCAAAAAAATCTGAGATTGACAAATCTGCAATTGTTTATAAACCTTTGAAGTTTACAGTAAAATCAGATATTTTACGAACGAATTTTAAATTACAGAAGAAATTGAAAAATAAAATTTCATTTGAAAGTACAACGAATAATCTTGTCATTACATTCGAGAAAGTAAATAGTAAAATTGTTTTAACGACAAACGAACCAAAGGTTGATGCTACGCTTTTGGGAGTTTTGGAAAAAAATAAAAAAGAAATATTTACATATTATAATAAATAGAGATTAAAAAAAGGTTCGCTAAAAGCGAACCTTTTTTTAATTATTTCCATATAAATTTATTGCATTTTCTTTGTCTTGATTCATCGCGATGATTAAATCATCTAACGAATCAAATTTCTTTTCATCTCGCAAATGTCCTAAAAATTCAAGGCGAATTGTTTCTCCATAAATTTCTCGATCAAAATCCAAAATATTCACTTCTACTCGATGTTCACGAGAATTGGTAACCGTTTCTCTAAATCCGATGCTTAATAAACCTAAATATTTTTGATTATCCACAAAAACATCAACGGCATAAACGCCATCTTTTGGAATTAATTTATTGGGATCAACTTGTAAATTAGCGGTAGGAAAACCAAGTGTACGACCAATTTTGTCACCATGAACAACTTCTCCAGAAAGCGGATATTGATAGTTCAACGCTTTATTCGCATACGCGATATTTCCTTCGATAAGTGCATTTCTAATTTTTGTAGAACTCACCGCCACATCATTTTCTTCGACAGCTTGCAATTGAATCAAATTGAAACCATATTCTTTCGAAAGAACTTGTAATTGCTCGAAATTTCCTTCTCTATTTTTCCCGAAATGATGATCGTAACCAATGACTAACGTATCAATATTGATTTTATCAACCAATAAATTTTTGACAAATTCGACAGAAGTTACTTGTGAAAAATCTTTTGTAAACGCTTGAATAATCAAATGTTCTAATCCAAATTGACGTAAAACATTTTCTTTTTCCTCTAAAGTGTTCAAAAATTTAAGATCACAATTTGGCTGTAAAACCATTCTGGGATGTGGATTAAAAGTAATCAAAACACTTTCTCCATCAATTTCTTTTGCAATTGTATTGAGTTGTTTCAGAATAGATTGATGTCCAATGTGCACACCATCAAACATGCCCAAAGTAAGGACAGGACGTTTGATAGGTTTAATTTCTTCTAAGGATTGATAAACGTTCACTAAAAATGATTTTGCACAAAATTAAGGCTTTCAAATCGAACTTCAAATCTATTTTTAATTTCCTTTGATTGTAATATTCTGATTACTAATCAAAATATTATGACAAAAATCTTAAAAAGTATATAAATTATACAATGTTTTTAACTTACCTTTGCACCCAAATAAAATAAACTAAATCATTTCATATAATGGCAAATCAAAAGAAAGGTAAGATTGCACAGGTTATTGGACCTGTAATTGACGTTATTTTTGATAACGCAGAAGGCCTTCCAAATATTTATGATGCATTAGAGGTTCCTCGTCAAGGAAAAGAAACATTAATTCTTGAAGTTGAGCAACACATCGGTGAAGATACTGTACGTTGTATCGCAATGGATAGTTCTGATGGTTTACAAAGAGGTCAAGAAGTTATCGCTTTAGGAAAACCAATTATGGTTCCTATCGGAGAAAACATCAAAGGACGTGTATTTAATGTAGTTGGAGATGCTATTGATGGTTTAGGGAATTTAGACAAAGAAAACGGTTTACCTATTCACCGTCCAGCTCCAAAATTCGAAGAATTATCAACATCTGCAGAAGTTTTATTTACAGGTATTAAAGTAATTGACTTAGTAGAGCCATACGTAAAAGGTGGTAAAATTGGTTTATTTGGTGGTGCCGGAGTAGGTAAAACAGTATTAATTCAGGAGTTGATGAACAACATCGCTAAAGGACACGGAGGTTTATCTGTATTCGCTGGTGTTGGTGAGCGTACTCGTGAAGGTAATGACTTAATGCGTGAGATGATTGAAGCTGGATTAATTAATTACGGTGAAGATTTCATGCACTCTATGGAAGGTGGATCTTGGGATTTATCTAAAGTAAACAGTGAAAACATGAAAGAGTCTAAAGCAGCTTTCGTTTTCGGACAAATGAATGAACCTCCAGGTGCACGTGCTCGTGTTGCTTTAACAGGTTTAACATTAGCTGAATATTTCCGTGATGGAGATGGACAAGGTCAAGGACGTGACGTATTATTCTTCGTAGATAATATCTTCCGTTTTACACAAGCAGGTTCTGAGGTTTCTGCCCTATTAGGACGTATGCCATCAGCCGTAGGTTATCAGCCAACATTAGCAACTGAAATGGGTGCTATGCAAGAGCGTATTACATCTACTAAAAACGGATCTATTACTTCTGTACAAGCGGTATATGTACCTGCCGATGATTTAACTGACCCTGCGCCAGCTACGACTTTCGCGCACTTAGATGCTACAACGGTATTAGATCGTAAAATTGCTTCATTAGGTATTTACCCAGCGGTAGATCCATTGAACTCTACATCTCGTATCTTATCACCAGCAATTATTGGTAAAGAACATTACGAAACAGCACAACGTGTAAAAGAAATCTTACAACGTTACAATGCTTTACAAGATATTATCGCGATTTTAGGTATGGAAGAGTTATCAGAAGAGGATAAATTAGTTGTACACCGTGCACGTCGTATCCAACGTTTCTTATCTCAACCATTCCACGTTGCAGAACAGTTTACAGGTATCCCAGGTGTTTTAGTAGACATCAAAGATACAATCAAAGGATTCAACATGATCTTAGATGGTGAAGTTGACCAATATCCTGAGGCTGCATTCAACTTACGTGGTACAATCGAAGAAGCGATTGAAGCTGGAGAAAAAATGTTAGCAGAAGCTAAATAATATAATTTAACCATATAAAGAGTGCTTACGTTTCTTTTCTTTTTGAAAGTTGCTAAGTACTCTTTTTTTTAAAAACAATAGGATTATGCACTTACAAATTATTACGCCAGAATTCGTAGTTTTCGATGCAGAAGTAGATGCTGTTACTTTACCAGGTAAAGATGGTGAATTTCAGTTATTAAATAACCACGCTCCTATCGTTGCAACTTTAGGTGAAGGAACAATCAAAATTAAAGTTCACACAAAAACTTTCGAAGATTTCGATAATCAATCTGGAAAAGTTTATAGTTCTCCATCTAATGAATCTACATTATTGTTAGATATCAAAGGAGGAACAATAGAAATGAACAATAATAAAGTAATCGTTTTAGCAAACTAATTACTTTTTTATCATAAAACTTAAAAGGAGATCAATTTTGATCTCCTTTTTTTATGTTTTCTACTTAATATTCTCTTTTTTACTTCAAATTTTATTCTGTTTAAATCCTTTTTATAGATTTCGAAAGAAATATTTTTAACTTTTTGGCATGAATATTCTTTTTAAATCAATTTTATAGATTTATTTTCTAAAAACTAATTATAAATTTTATTATTTAGAAAATTATTCTAATTTCACATAAAATATAAAACTACAAAGTGTAGTTAGAAATGAATAATTTTTAAAGATGAAGTACAATTCTAAAAAACATTCTTTTGGACACGGCGTCCTGCTTCACAGCATCTATAATTGTATCAATAGTAAAATTCGAATGTGCAGCTGCTAATTTTAGCTAACTAACCTACCTACTATTTATTAATCGTAGTCACATTCAAAACAATTTTATTATGTCAACAGAAAAACAATTACATTTCGATACTTTACAAGTACACGCAGGTCAAGAAGTAGACCCAACAACAGGCTCTCGAGCTGTTCCAATTTATCAAACATCTTCTTATGTATTTAATGATGCCGAACACGGAGCAAATTTATTTGCTTTGAAAGAATTTGGTAACATTTACACAAGAATTCAAAATCCAACAACCGACGTTTTCGAAAAACGTATTGCTGCGCTGGAAGGTGGTGTTCCGGCATTAGCTGTTTCATCGGGACAAGCGGCACAATTTATTGCTTTAAATAATATTTTAGAATCAGGAGATAATTTTGTTTCGGCTTCTAATCTTTATGGCGGAACATATAATCAATTCAAAGTTGGTTTTAAGCGTTTAGGTGTTGATGTTCGCTTTGCTGAAGATGCAGATCCAACAAAAATTGAATCATTAATTGATGAAAATACAAAAGCGATTTATGCAGAAACGATAGGAAATCCGAGTTTTAATGTTCCAGATTTTGAAGCAATTGCTGCAATTGCACAAAAATATAACATTTCATTTATTGTGGATAATACGTTTGGTGCGGGCGGTTATATTTTCAAACCTTTAGAGCATGGAGCAAATGTTGTCGTAGAATCTGCAACAAAATGGATTGGTGGACATGGAACTTCGATTGGTGGAGTTATCGTGGATGGTGGAAATTATAATTGGGGTAATGGAAAGTTTCCACAATTTTCTGAACCATCAGAAGGTTATCATGGTTTAGTTTTTTCCGATGTTTTCGGAGTGAATGGTCCTTTTGGTAATATTCAGTTCATAATCCGTGCGCGTGTTGAAGGTTTGCGCGATTTTGGTCCAGCAATTTCACCGTTCAATTCTTTTTTATTGTTACAAGGTTTAGAAACGTTGTCGTTAAGAGTTCAGAAACATTTGGACAATACGTTAGAAATTGCGCGTTGGTTAGAACTTCATCCGCAAGTTGAAAAAGTGAATTATCCTGGATTAATTACTTCTCCAAGTCATCATTTGGCAAAAAAATATTTGAAAAATGGTTTCGGAGCTGTTTTATCATTCCAAATTAAAGGTGATGCAGACAAAGCGAATCAATTTATTGATAGTTTAGAATTGATTAGTCATTTGGCAAATGTTGGCGATGCAAAATCGTTAATTATTCATCCTTCTGCAACAACTCATCAACAACTGAGCGATGATGAACAAAAATCTGCTGGAGTTTTTCCTGGTTTATTGCGTCTTTCTGTCGGAATTGAATATATTGATGATATCAAAAATGATCTTCAACGAGCTTTTGATAAAATTAAATAAACAAAGTATTTTAGTTATAAATTTATTCAGTGAATTTTTATCAATATAATTATACAAAGCCATTTCAATTAGAAAATGGTCAAATTCTCGAAAATTTAACCATTGCTTATCATACAGCGGGAACGTTGAATCCCGAAAAAAATAATATCATCTGGGTTTGTCATGCTTTAACGGCAAACTCGGATGTTTTTGATTGGTGGGCTGGTCTTTTTGGAGAAAATGAATTATTCAATCCAAAAGATCATTTTATTATTTGCGCCAATGTGATTGGTTCTAATTATGGAACGACAAATCCGTTGTCTACAAATCCTGAAACAAATTCGCCTTATTATCGAGATTTTCCTACAATTACGATAAAAGATATGGCAAATGCGCACCAATTGTTGGCAGATCATTTAGGAATTTCAACTATTCATTTATTAATAGGTGGTTCACTCGGTGGTCAACAAGCGTTAGAATTTACGTTACTTGATCAAGTTAAAGTGGATAATTTGGTTTTGTTGGCGACAAATGCGGTACATTCTCCATGGGGAATTGCGTTCAACGAATCGCAGCGTTTGGCTATCGAAGCCGATTCAACTTTTAACGATAAAATTGAGGATGGAGGAAGAAATGGATTGATTGCGGCGCGTACAATTGCGATGTTGTCTTATCGTACCTATATTATATATGAACAGAAGCAAAAAGACAAGGATTCTGTTTACAACGATTTCAAAGCGTCTTCTTATCAAAAATATCAAGGTGAAAAATTAGCAAATCGATTTAATGCACATTCATATTGGACACTTTCGAAAGCGATGGATTCACAAAATTTGGCTCGAAAGAGAGAGTCTTTAGAGAAATCATTGGCTCAAATTTCATCCAATACAATAGTTATAGGTATATCTTCGGATATATTATTTCCGCCAAGTGAGCAAAAATTTATAGCGAATCATATTTCAAATGCAAAATTCATCGAAATTGATTCTATTTTTGGACACGATGGTTTCTTGGTCGAATTACAAGAATTAAATACAATTTTGGAACATCTCGTATAATATTATGGAATGAATAATTATATGAAGCTCGATTTATTCGAGCTTTTTTTATTTATAAATAGATTCTACTTCGTAGAATTTCTCCCGAGTAGTTCCTTCAAAAGTATCCATTTTGCTTTTCTTTTGTTCAAGAAAAGCAAAACGTCTAATCATTTTCTGCGGTAAAAACGGGCTTTTATCTTTTAAAACCTCGTATCTCACTTCTCATATCTAAAAAAAACAAAAAATATTTTCCATTGTACCAGCGACTTAAGATTAGAATGTAAAATAAAAGTAAAGTATGTTTGGAAAAACGAATAATCCAGCCGTATATTTGCAACCGCAATACGAAAGACGAGTAGTATTGTAGTTGACATAAGGACTTAGTAGCGACAAAAATTATTTAAAAATAAATTTGCGAGAATCTAAATAAGTATTATCTTTGCCATCCGATTCCGAAAGGGGTTTTTGGAGTGAAAGTAAGAATTGACTTATTGAAATAAAAACTTTAAAATTTATCAAAATAA